>DASSFT010000496.1:0-9820 GCA_035694045.1 Chitinophagaceae bacterium | reverse complement strand
TTGCAGGAAGTAGGGGGTTTCGTAGTAGATGCTATCGATCTCTTTTTCTTCAGTGAACTCGGCTATTTCGATGATCTTGGTTTTTTCCGGGCTTGCCCTTTCGAAATCCTCATTGCTTAAAACAACATAACGATCATCCATTTTATAACCTTTGACAATATTGCCCCAGGCTACTTCCTTGCCGGTGTTGGCATTTACCCTCTGGAACTTTATGTTCGCATGATCTTTTTTATCCAGCATGTCCAGGTCCAGCTCGCTTTGCTGCACTGCGCTGTAAAGTTTGATGGGAATGTTGACAAGGCCAAAACCGATGGCCCCGCTCCAAATGGCTCTCATAATGATTTTTAATAGGGAACATGAAATTCCTATGCCATAAAAAAACCGGCCTGCCGCCGGTCTCTCTTTTTGCTGATAGGGTCTTAATAGATTTTAATTATTGAGATGGTTCTTCACGGTTTCCGTTGTAGTAGAACATATATATCAAAAATCCATGCCATAAAATATTGAGCCGGAGCCCGGATAAAGTGTGGAATTTTTTCAGCAATACCGTGGTTCTTGTTAATAACCAGTCAAAAAATGGTACAAAAATTTCAGTGGATAACCTCCGGGAACTATGCAGAAAGGCGGCAGCAAAAGACAAATTTTTAAACCCCAACACCAGGCGAGACCGGGGTTCGAGGCTTCCATGCAGCCGAAACCGGTATTCGATTGCCCTGAAATCAAGGGAAATAATAAACTGGTCAACAAGATCGCTTTGATCACCGGGGGAGACAGCGGCATCGGGAAAGCCGTTGCGATCCTGTACGCCAAGGAAGGAGCCGATGTCTCCATAGCCTATCTCAAGGAGAACAAAGACGCCAGGGAAACAAAGAAGATAATTGAAGAGCAGTATGGGAGGCAATGCCTGCTGATCCCCGGCGATCTTTCGAAGGAAAAGCATTGCATGATGGTGGTCAAAAAAACATTAAAGGAGTTCGGAAGAATTGATGTACTTGTCAACAACGCGGCGGTTCATTACGACAATAAGAGACTGGAAGATCTTACTACCCGTGAAATGCTGAAGACATTTTACACTAATATCTTTTCATATATCTGGATCACCAGGTTTGCCCTGAAGGGAATGAAGGAGGGGAGTTGTATCATCAACTCTTCATCCGTCACTGCATATCGGGGAAGTCCTTCCCTGATTGACTATTCTGCAACGAAAGGAGCTATTGTTGCGTTTACGCGAAGCCTATCGTCTAATCTTATCCGGAAAGGCATCCGTGTCAACGGCGTGGCACCGGGGCCGGTGTGGACCCCACTCATCACTTCCAGTTTTAAAGCGAAAAAAGTGGCAAAACATGGAAGTGATTCTCCTATGGAAAGAGCTGCCCAACCCGTAGAAATAGCTCCCAGCTACTTGTTTTTGGCTTGTGCAGATTCCAGCTATATATCAGGGCAATTTTTGCATCCCAATGGCGGTGAAATAATTAACGGATGATTTTATTCACATTCCCTCTTTGCTGGCATGAAAATTTCACCCTTATCTGCAAACCAACTTTATTAAAAAACAAAATACGTATGAAAAAAGTAACAGCAGCTTTAGTTGTTGCAGCCACAATACTCTGGGCTTGCAATAGCACCGAAACAAAAGACAGTGTAGAAAAAGCAGATTCTACCAATAAGGCCAATATTGACACGTCGAATGCCGGCAACAGCCAGCAGACTATAACGACTGATGCGGAAACCTCGAGTTTCCTGGTTCACGCTGCCGATGCCGGTATGGCTGAAGTTCAAATGGGACGTAACGCTCAATCCAAGGCCGTTAATGCAAGAGTAAAAGGTTTCGCAGATTTGATGGTTCGCGACCATTCTGCCGCTAACGACCAGGTAAAATCAATGGCATCGCAACGCAATGTCGTCCTTCCTGATTCAGTAAGCGAAGATCATATGAAGATGATGAAAGACCTGCAAAAGAAGACAGGCCGTGATTTTGATAAAGCATATATGGATGATATGGTAAAAGGACATGAGAAAGTAGTCGATATGCTGGAAAAGTCTAACGATAAAGTAAATGATACCGAGGTAAAGACATTTATCAATAATACATTGCCTAAGATCAAGGTTCACCTCGATTCGGCAAAAGCGATCCGGAAGTCATTAAAATAATTTCGATCCGTACCCTATATTTTTTATTCGAAAGTTTATATAATTACTGCAAAGGATGCTAGATGCCGTCATTGCGAGGAGCGAAGCGACGACGCAACTGGATGCTGGATGCGCCCTACATATTAACGAGCATTGAATTTGGTAGTTGAGAGTCGATAGTCTATAGTCTATAGTCTATAGTCGATAATCTTTAGTCCTTAGAAAGGATAACCGATACCCAGGTTATAAATTATGTTCTCTTTTCTCCATTTCCCATCCAGCATGCGGATCTGGTTCATGACCCATGGATTTTGTTCCCAGGGTTTGCGCAAAGGGAACCCAACATCAAACCGGATCACAAATAGCGTTATATCAAAGCGAAGACCTGCACCTGCGTCTACTGCCAGTTGACTTAGGAATTTACTTGTAAACTGTCCCCCGGGTTTATGTGTATAGGTACTGTCATTCCACAACCAGATATTTCCCGCCTCAATGAAGAGGGCTCCATATAAAGGACCATTGATCCGGAAACGCATTTCAGTATTAAATTCCAGTTTAATGTCGCCGGTTTCATCAGGCAAAAAATCAAGCGCTGATGGAAACTTATAAGTGCCGGGACCTACTGACCGGCTCCTGAACCCACGAAGACTGTTGTTGCCACCGATGAAGAATTGTTTAATGAATGGCAACTGTACCGAATTACCATAAGGAACACCTACCCCGATGATTGCCCTATTGGCCCAGGTGGAATGAAGTCCCAGTCGGCGATAGTACCGGGCATCGATCTCAAACTTTACGTATTGCGAAAATGGTACACCATTTATTTCTACTTCCTTACCAGCTTTTGCATTGGCACCGGTTATAAGACCGGCAATATTTCCTGAAATGTCGACAAGCCCGTTAAAATAATAAGCGTTGTCGGGTTGCAGACCGCCGGCAAGTTGGTTATAGTTATATTGATAAGTTGAACCGAGGATAAACTGCTTACGGATGGCCTGGGCCAGCAAGGTATCCTGCGAGATCAACACATGATAAGCCGGGGTAACATTCCTGGGCTGCACGTAGTTGATGCTGATAGGATAAAATTCATGCTGTTTCCGGATACTCTCTTTCCATATATACCCATAGGCAAAGCGGAAAGAGTTCAACGTATACAATTTTGTCCGGCTTAGCATGTCGTAGCCCAGAATGATACTGGTACGTGGCATATAACCACCACGGCTTTGGATCTTTTTGAAAGGAATTACGAACCGGGGAATAATGAAATTAATTTCAGCGCCGTAGCGGACAGCATTATACCCTTTCAGGGCTCCGCTGAACTGCACATCCGACCCGGCATATGCACTAAACGTCACCTGTTCACCTCCGCGGAAAGTATTCCTGTTCCTCCATTTTAAGGAGATAACTGAACCATTCAGGTTATTGGACCGTGTCATGGTAGTGACTTCAAGTGCCAGCGCTTTTTTTGTCAATGGCGTCAGGTAATAAAATGCATCAAGGTAGGCAGAGTCGGACTCGTAATTGATCGCAAACCTGTTCTTGACAAATTTAAAGAGGTCCAGGTTTGTAAGGCGGCTCAGCGTGAGATTATGATTCGTCCGGTTATATACATCTCCCGGTTTGAACTTCAGGGTCTCTCCAAAGAGTGAAGGTTTGTATCTCTTTGCCCGGTCAATAATATAATAGCCCTGGTAATATTCTCCCTGGGTTCTGTTTGTATCTATCCTTGCAGTATTGAGGCTATAGCCAGCATAGATCATAACATGCTTGATATGGTAAACCTGCCGGGCCTCTTCCGGGATATCACGTTTGATAGTGACGTACATATCCACCTGGTGATTACCGATCGTAGTATCTGTTTTCAATAAAATAAAATCAGGGCTGAAAAAATAAAATCCATTTTCTTTTAATGACGCATCGATGCGGCTACGCTCGGCCCGTATGACATCTATATCGAAAGGCTTTCCCGGCTGCAACAATGATTTATCGATGGATTGACGGATAGTTTGCACCAGCACGCTGGTGTCATCGGGAAAATGCACGCTGGCAATTTTATATTGTGGACCGGCCTCAGCAGAATAGGTAGCTCTTGCTTTCTTCCTCCTCACAACTGTATCACCTGTTACTTTTGCCCTGAAATAGCCTTTATTCTCAAGGTGATTTTGCAGTACTAATAAATTATGTCCCATGTCCAACTGGCTGAGCAATACCGGCGGCTCGCCATTCTTGTCTCTTATTTTTCCAAAAAAGGAGTTCTCCTTGCTTTTGCGGAACAGGTTATAAATGGCAAGCTTGAATGGTATTCCCAGAAATTTTGTGTTAGGCTTGGGTCTTGTCAACCCATCCAGGTCTTCCTGTAATACTTTTTTTTCACGAGTAGTTTCGGTGCCTTTCACTGTTACACGGGCGCCGGTATATAATTTATCTCCTTCCGGCAGATGCCTTGTACCGCTGCATCCCGCCAGGAAGAAATAACCTGCTGTGGAAATAATGATTAATGTCCTTGCTGTTTTCATCTCCTGTTAATTTGTATAGCTTACGCCATCTACCTTTTGGCGTTTTTTCTTGCGGAACAATTCAGCAAACCGGTTATAGTCTACGCTGATGATAAAACTCAACCCGGATTCGATGATATACCCGTCGACGATTCCTTCATATTCATTTTTGCGGTAAAAACGTACCATGTACCTGCCATCGCGGCTCAAAGCATAATTGACGGAAATATTTCCAATGATATTGCTGGGCTTTTGGTTGCTGTTCTTGGGTCCTTCAAGTTCGTAATCGCTTCCCACAGCCACCGTGAGACGTTCGTTCAACAGTCTTTTACTTACGCCAATAGTCAAATCGGTTCGGCTGCGACGTTCACCGGTGGTGTAATCATCTATCGAGGTTACATCGAAAGTCAGGTCAACTCCATCGATGAGGTTTGCCGCGAGCTTATTCAACTGGTTTGTCAGCAACTTACTTACACTTTGCCGGGCATAACTGGTTGCACTGAATACCGGCGAGCTGCTCTCCAGCGGATTTTGACCCACAAAGCGATTAAGCAACAAAAGCGAGAATACCTGTTTGTCGATTTCACCCTGTTCCATCCGCAACTGTTCCAACCGTGAATCAACCTGGGTGATGATGTCGTTGGAAACACCATAATTCTTGTTCTCGGGTAATATAATATCAAATGCGATTTTGGGTTCCAGTAGTTCACCGGTCATATACAGGTGCACTTCAAAAGGAAGCTTTTGCATATAAGTGTTCCGGATAGCCGGCGTAGAAGCCGAGATCTGGTTTTCTACAAGATCGATAGGGGCGGTGTTGGCGACATAAATTGCCGTCAAGTTCAAGGTTGCCTTTGTCGGCTCATTCAGCCAGGTGATCTTGCTTCCTTTCTGTATCTCGAAACGGCGATGCAGGAAATTGAAAGTTATTTCATAAGCACCTTTTTCTATCTCATAGTTTCCCACCATCGTTATCTTCCCACTCGGATCGATACCGGTAGATATCAATGCTTCACCCTGCACATTTAAAAAATCACCATTAGCCTCATCAACGACCAGGTTAAGAACCGCTTCCTTCTTTATTTCGATATTGGCGGTGATATCCAGGCCTGTCACCTCGGATATATCTAATGAATCATAGGCAGAACGAAAGAGTGAATCATTTTCAGGAGCATCCATGTCAACAAATTCTACGATGCCTTCTCTTTCTATCACACCCGGCTCCTGTTGAGGCATTACCACTGTAAGATTGGTCCCATCATTTACAGTTATATTACCGTCAACGATTGGTCTCGTTTCGGAACCATCCACGTGTATCCTTGAAGTGACCACCAGTTTTCCGTAATAGAGCTTGTTATCCTTCTTGGTTGAATTAAGTATCTGGAAATTGTCGGCGTTGACATCAAAGTCAAAAAAGTAGTTGGTGAAGTTGGTAGTCTGGACAAGCCCGTTCAGTCGTAACTCATTATTAGCCGTATCCCTTATCAGGAAATTATCAAAATGAAAACCGGTTTGTGTTACCGTGATTTTTTCGCCATCCAACCTGAACTGGCTTCCCAGTGCGCTCACGGCAAAGCTGGCTTTGTCAAAGTTGATCGGGCCGTTGATCTTTGGTTCACTGGTAGTTCCTTTAATGGTGATATTCCCGTTTACGCTGCCCGACGCGTTCTTTATCATGTTGCCGAAAGCTCCTTCGATGCTAGCGAGTTGCAGTTTTCGAATAGCCAGCTCAAGATCAAGCGCAATCTCGCTCTTGCCAACCGGGGCAAATGAACCCGTCAACGAAATATCATTACCTCTTCCCGTTATAGTGGCGTTTGTATTATAACGGTCGCCGGCCGTATTATCTACTTTAATGACGGCATTACCCAATGTGTCACCTTTCATGCTGAGATCGTTGATGGTAAGATCGCCGGTGAATACAGGTTGCCGTAATATGTTCCTGAAAGCGATAGTGCCGTTCATAGATCCATTTACCAGTAATGAATCTGATTTGGTAAAGGCGGTAATGGTAGATAATTGAAAATTGCTGAAACCAGCATTCAATAACTCCCCCTGGCTCTGCAACGTTAGTTGTTGCCCGCCTTTCTGGAGCACAAAATTGTTGGCAACAATATTATCAGAAGTAAACGTCAATGAATTATTGGGAGAAATCGTCCATCGCTCATAGTTAAGCAAAAGGCTATCCGGTCGCAGGTTCAAAGTATAAGCAGAGGAAGATGCTTTATTAAAAACTCCGCTGAGATAATATTTATTTCTTGCAAGCTGGTCGTCAATACCAAGGTTGAAGTCGATTTTATTATTTGATGCAGTTGCATTCAGTCTTGTATGATAGATGTCGAGCCCGATCCCTTTCATTCGTTGAACTTCTCCCACCAGGGTTATGGCCTGATCGGTTGTGTTAATATTGAGGTTGAGACCGTTTATTTCATTACCGTTGTAATTGATATGAGCTGTTGTCATCGTAGCTGTCAATCCCTGCCCCGTGGCGGCCCTTCCGTTGATATGAATCGGCTCAAAGGAATTTAACCCCGGTACTAAAGCTGATAAAACAGGCGCATTGCTTATGTCTGCAACAAATGTGAAATTGTAGGGCTGCACATCAGCAATTGCCCCGGCCGGAGCAACAGAAAAATAAGGTTCGATGCTTTTTTGAAAGATCTTTCCGAGATCGGTATACCGGTATTGACCGCTGATACGGGCGTTTGCAACATCGCTGTTGAGTTGCATGAACTGGGCAGTATCTGTTCTCCCTGACGCAAACCGAATCGTATCGAGTGCCAATCGCTGGGCATTTGAAACCAACAAGGCATTTGTTATTAAAATATTTGCTTCGAGGTTATTTTGGTTCAGTACAGGAACATCAGCATTCACTTTTCCCCGTACCACCAGCGGTTCTGTGGTCAAATGCAGCGGAAGTGTTTTGATGCTATCTATCATTCCTTCAAACCGGAAAGAGGGATTGGCTGAAAAATTTCCGGTCGCGGTGCCGTCCAGGTCAATATTGGGATCATGAATGTCCGTGGTCACGGTATACCGGTTTTGCTGCACCTGGCCATCCAGGTCAATATTCCGGTATATATAATTATTGTACCCGATCGCATTAATCGAGCCTTTGAATTTTGTATTCATTTTTTCCGGGGTAAAGCCCTGCCCGGATACAAACATATCGGTGCTGATAGTAGTCAGTTGACTGTTGCGGAGGATATGACCTATGTTGAGCGAATTTGTTTTTACCGTTGCTGTATAAGTTGCAGCATCGGGATTGCTGAGTTGGGTAAAATGCCCATTGATGGCAACACTACCCTGGTTTGTACCAATCGACAGGTTTGCCGACAGGTTGTTCAATGACCCCGCCAGCGTTCCGCGTGCATTGATGTCTTCTGGAAAATTCACCTGTTCATTGGATAAACGCTTCCCGGTAAACAGTGCAATATCGGTTTGAGTTGTATGTAATTTTCTTATTGTCAACTTGGCACCGGTGCGGTTCGGATCATTGTTGGTTGCCAGGGTGCCGCTTGCATCTATTTGGGTGTTCTTTAAACCGTCAAATTGAAGGTTTCGGATACGAAGGGCCTGGATAGTGCCGTTTCCCTGCAGATTTAAATACCAGGTATCGTTGGGATTGCTGAAAGCAGGCTCTGATCTTAACTGCGGAGCAAATGCCAGGATGTCTTTCACCTGCACATGGCTGTTTTCAATATCTGCATCGATCTGCGTTCTTTCGAAACTTTTCGCCAGCGCATCATACGAATCGTAGGTCAGTAATGCGTAACGTTTTACTTCGCTTCCTGGTGTTTTTATAAGTAGGTCTTTCAGGTACGATTGGTTATTAGCATATAGTACCTCGCCCTGCAATTCATTTAATACAAAACCGCTTTGCTCCCTGAACTGACCTTTTTTGATCCGGCCGCCGATAGAGTCCCGGTTCAATACCAGGTTGTCAACCTGCAGCGTAAAATCCTCGGCTTTCAGGTGAGCGTAATCCATACCGCTTTTTGTGCGTGGGCTATTATCGTTATCAAATTGCAGGTTATTATTATTGAAAGAAACAGAAGCCGCCCTGATTTGCCAACCGGCCGCAGCCTGGCTTTTTGCTTCCTGTTTCACTTCTTTGGCTACAACCTTTGCCGCTTCTTTTTTGCCCAGTCGTATTGCGGCCACCGCATTATCCAGGGAAATGTTCTGCAGGTCGATCACGCGATTGGCAAAATCGGTTGAATTGGGTTGTATGTTCAGGCTACCCAGGTCGAGCATGGCATAGGTAGCCGAAACATCATTGCGATAATCCAGTTTGAAATTTTTAAGATTTACCTGTTTAACACTCAGCCGAAGCTGGAAGGCTTCCCGGGCTTCCACCATATCCTTTATTTCGGGCTCCGGTCTCGCCAGCGGCTTTACCTGGTAGACCCTGGCTGTGGCTCCATCTATATTGGTTTCAGGAATAGAAAAATGCAGACGTTCGCCATCGAACTCATCCACTTTTGTGTCAAGATGATTTATCCAGGTATCCATATCACTGCCTGTGATCACATCATTATAAACAACCCGCACTTTATCCAGTTGTATGGTACCAAGAGCGAAGGAAGTAGCTGTGGTATCTGCGACGCTTGAACTTGTATCTTTCTTAGGAGCAAATGCGTCGACAATAAACTGAAAGTTGAAAGTTGTATCCGGCAGCTGGCGTTTTATTTTAGCGGTGGCATTCCTTAATTCTGTGTGATTGATATCCACCACGCCATGGAATACAAGCTTCAGGATATCAATATCCATTTTCAGGCTGCCGGCTGATAATAAAGTATCTTTTTGCCTGTCTTCGACATATACGTCCTCAATCACTACTTTTTTGGGCAGACCTATATATATCTTACCTATTGCTACGTGGGTTTGTAATTTTTTTTCAAGGTAGACGACAGCTCTTTTCCGGAGCATGTTTTGGACCGGCGGTGTCAGGATTGACAAACCGATAAGAATGATAAAGATTAAAACAAATAGCAGGGACTTAAGGGTAATCCTTAGCGCTCGTTTAAGTAACCTGTTTCTCCTGGTTGGCTGGTCCATCTCCGGTTGGTATTGAAATATATGCTGGAAGTATAGAAAATATCGTGCTATAAATAGCGAGTTGAGACAAAAACGCTTCGAACGTTATCTTACTATTAATTATGAAAAAGGAAATAACGCCATAAAGCATATCC
>DASSFT010000495.1:0-3045 GCA_035694045.1 Chitinophagaceae bacterium | reverse complement strand
GTGCAGGAATAGCTAAGTTGATGGCATTGACCGCTACCTGCGCAGTTGAACCAACTGCCGCGTTGGCAATTACTTTCAATACCGCCATCGTCGGTGTCTTGGCCGATTGAGTGCGATACAAAGCCTGCACGGCCCTGTCTTTTGGTATAACGCCAAGGCTGGCGAATGGTGGTGGAAAGTTCAGTACATCTGTAAGATTGGTAGCAGTCATCAGGAGATTGGCTGGACCGGGAGGAGCGATTTTTGCACCATGTTCAAAGTGATGAGTAGCCAACGTGCTCAGAATTGCATCATAAGCTGGCCTGTTTTTGTCAATATCCGATTTTAGTTTGAATTCCACGCTTTGTGTGGGTGAAGGCGCCAGCAGCGGAGGCAGAACGACAGCGGGCAACGAAGCATGGATCACGGTAATTGCCTGTAGTATATCCCGGATCTTTGCATAGATAACAGTCAACACATCTGTCGCTGTACCCGAGAAATCCGCGAAAGCTGTTTTAGCGGGATTGTTATAGAATTCAAGGTATGCTTTCAATAATTTTTTCAGTTGCCCATCGAGATCTTCCACACCTGTATCAACGAGACTGCCCGGGCCGCCGGGTTTTATTTTTGAATTAATGAGATCAACAGCTCCGATAGAATTGTTCAGGTCCAAAATGAGCTGAAGTAAATTACCAGCTGTTGTCAATGAACTCAATAATGCAAGCGAGCTGCCAGGTGTTGGTGCCGGGTCCCCGTCAACGGCAAATATGATGTCGCGAAAACGCAAACCGGAAGGCAACGAGGTGCGTAACCAGGGTACGTAAGCGGCGCCATACTTGAGAAAATTAATGCCGATATTATTCCTGAAATCATTGACACGGTCGACAAAAGTTTGATTAGGCGCACTCTCATCGTTCTTTAATAAATCGCAAATCAGGAACCGGTCCTGTAGTTTGTTACATTGAGCGATCGCCTGTTGCTGAAAAGTATAGAGGTCAGAACCGAGACTTACAGAATCGGGACTCACGATAAGAGTGGGTTCATCGTATTTCTCCAGCGTCCTTAATCCACCGAGTATCCCGCTTGTATCATTGCCAATTGCAGGCACTTTGGTGTAATCGTCCACCGAGACTATGTAACAAACACCGCCTCCATTGTCATAAAAGAGCCTGACGGAATCATACAACAGGTACGGTGTTCCCTGGCGTTCCGTTCGCAGGTACTGGTTGGCAGAACTAAGCCTTACAATAATATTCCGTGGCGGGGGACCACCGAAAAACTGTTCAAACTCAAGAAACGACTTGATGCTGGTTGGAATGTTTTTAAGAGATTCTCCGTTTTTCTCCGCGAATTCGGTATAACCGATAAAGGCGGGGATCGCAGTTTCAACGGCGGCAACTGATGGAGGAAACTTCGTGATTTCCTCAACATAAACTCCTGGAGTTTTATACGTACTAGCCATAGACATTGATATTTTTTATGAAAGGAAGATTTGAGAAAATATATTTTTTAAAAAATTTGTCGGTACATCTATTTCAGGAACGATAGGGTCTACGGAAGGATCGGGTAGGTTGATAGTGTTGCCCGCAACAACGATCGTGTAACCAGAAAAGGTTTGTGTTAGTGGGCGTGGTGTTGGCGCCTGGTGAAATAATGTCTGGTCCTGGCGCAGGTATCTCCATCTTGTAAGCCGGTTGCGGAACCGGGTTAAAAAGATCTTGGCGGGATTATCGAGTATCCAGCGGTTCAAGGTTATATTTTTCGTGATAAACCGGAAAGCAGCCGGAGCCCCGCTCACAAAAAATTCTGAAACGGCAAAAAGATCCGGTTGCACTGTTGTATTCAGCAGGTAAAACGATAAACTGGTCGTACCCCCGCCTTCTGTTATTTGCAGTGTATATCTTCCCGGCTCTATATGAGAGAAGTTCAAAGTATTGTCGACATCATCAATGGCATTAAGCGGAGCACGATATTGGTCTTGTGGAAGATTAGTGCCTGTAATTAACCCCAGGTCAACCGCTATACCATTTACATCCAGCAGCGTATAAAAAATAAACTCTCCCGGCGTTGTATTTGATCTTTTATGATGGTAAAAAACAGATTGCCAGGGCAGCCTGTCGAATGGATTTACATAGTGGATGACTGCCGGATTGATGCTTTGCCATTTGGGAGCATTGAGAGGAAAATTGATCGCTGGCGATTCTGTGTCTATCTCTTCAAAGGTCTGTCCTCCCTGGCTGACGATGTCACCAAGATGGTAGGCAGTCTCGCCGGGATAAGTTGTGCCAAATGGAGGGATGGCCTGGTTGAGGTATGTGATCCCTCCAAGTTGAGAAGCGGTTCGGTTGGAAAAATAATAGATGCGTTCTTCTTTTTCCTTCAGGCGGTGATTGGTATAGTTGATAAAGCGGCGATCAGTCAGCATCCAGTGAAAAGAAAGCACGAGGTCGGGGTCGATATCAACCATCGATGCATAACCGGTTGCCGTATTGATGAATTCAGCCTGTATGTATATGGTAAATCCTGTTGCTGTCGCCTTGAAAAGCATCTTATGATCACGCATCTTTTGCAGCGTTTCATCAGAAGGGACAACGGAGATGTAATCCGCGATGTTGTAGGTTTCAGGATACTTCGTACCCGGTCCCGGCAACTGGAAATAGTCATGCCGTATCTCCACTTCAAATAATCTCCTGTAAACTGATTGCATACCGGGTCAATTGATTTGAATTTCTGAAATAAATCCTCCGCCCTGGAACATCCTGTCTGCATCGATCTCTACCTGTCTTGCCTTGAACAACAAAAAGGGCATTTGCTTTCCACCCAGCGAACCCCATAAATGGTTTACCTGTTCGAACGTTAAACTCATCAGGTCGAGGTTCACTTTTATTTTATTTTCATCTTCACCCGGTGTGGCAAATACACCGACAGCTGGTACAGGAGTCTTTGCAATGGAAAATGAGCGGTTGCCCTGGAAAAAAAGAAGTACGGAACTAAGGGTACGGATCGCCATGCTATAATCTTTGTGGTTCGCTGAGAACAAAAGAAATAAATTGATGATCATGGGTG
>DASSFT010000494.1:0-3980 GCA_035694045.1 Chitinophagaceae bacterium | reverse complement strand
CGGCACTACTATGAGGTTTAGTGCCATTGTTCCCATGTAAAACTGCATTCCCTAATTTCATGAATTGACCAACCTGAACAATTGTTTTCGGTATATTTAAACATTATTGGAGGCTCATGAGAAAGTTGACCGTTATTTTCTTTTTTTTCCCTTTTACTGCTTCACTGGCGCAGTCGGCCGATGTCCCGGCCAACAGTTTTTCCACGCGTCAGGACAGTCTTCTCAATACCTATTATTCCCTTCGCGACAGCTTGTCCCTGTATAATGGCAGGCAATTTTATGGATACCCGACTTCTATCGAAGGATACGCGTATTACGGATCGAATGATTTGATGCCTGGCTCCGTACTTTATAATGATGTATGGTACCACCAGGTCGGGATGTTCTATGATATTTACAAAGATGAATTGATCGTCAGGCACCCCCCTCCTTTTGAAGTGAATGTTATCCTGTTCCGCGAAAAGGTATCGCAGTTTGTACTGGATGGACAAACATTTGTCTATGTAGGCAGGGATAAAAATAGTGTGATGGAAAATGGCTTTTACCAGCAACTCATTGCCGGAAAAGCTACGCTGCTGGTCAAAAGACAAAAATTGCTGGAAGAAAAAGTCAATGGGTTGCAGGTAGAGGCGCGGTTTATTGCAAAGAACCATTTTTTTATTCTTAAGGACGGCGTGTATCGTACGATAAGAAAAGAAGACGACCTGATGTCTGTTTTGAAAGACAGGCGCCAGGAACTTTACCAATATAAAAGCTCGAAGCGCCTCCGGTATAAATCTAATCCTGAACTATTCATTATGATCATTACCAATTATTATAACCAACTGCAACAATAACATGAGGAGTCTTTTTCTTTTTGTTTGTCTCCTTGTTTTGCTTTGCCACTCAGAAGCGCAGGATAAACCTATCCTGGTAACCGGGCAGTTTGAGCAGGTGCTTCTTCCGGATCTTTTTTCGAAAATTGAATCCCAAACCTCCTGTTATTTTTATTATGACAAACTCCAGGTTGATTCGATATTGGTATCGGTCTCTGCAGACAACGAGCCCTTGCCGCAAGTTTTAGAAAAGGCGTTAAAGAATACCGGTTTTCGCTTTTCAATAGACCGTTCTAACCGCATCTTCATAACAAAGGATATACAGTTGCTTACTTCCTTACCAGCGGGCTTTTTTTCCAGGCAGGTTGACCAGAATCCTTCAGTTTCCAGGGATTCGGTAATCGACTATGGCCTACAGATGAAAAAGTCTGTCAAATCTGTTTCCGAAAATAAGTTGTACGAAATAGGACCGCGATCAAATTTGTTGAAGAAGAATGTAATCGTTACTGGCAATATCCGCAATGCAAAGACGGGTGAACCGCTGGTAAACGCCTCGGTATTTATTAATAACATGTACGCCACAACCACCGATGCATATGGACATTATTCGCTTACCATTCCTGGAGGAAAATATGTTTTGAATATCATCGCCATAGGCATGAAGGATACACACCTGCAGATAATGGTCTATAATGATGGTAACCTGGACGCTGACATACCTGAACAGGTAGTTACTCTGAAAGAAGTGATTGTTTCTTCCAAGAAAACGGCTAATATCACGCAAGTGCAATTGGGAGTTGAAAGACTGGCTATTGAAAATATCCGCAGGGTTCCTTCCTTATTTGGAGAAGCCGATGTTTTAAGAGTGATAACGACCCTGCCAGGTGTCAAAACAGTGGGTGAAGCCAGCACGGGTTTTAATGTCCGCGGCGGCTCGGCCGACCAGAACCTGATACTGTTTAATGATGCGACTATCTATAACCCTTCTCATTTCTTTGGGATGTTTTCTGCCTTCAACCCGGAAATAATAAAGGACATCGAATTATATAAAGCCAGCATCCCGGCCCGTTTTGGCGGAAGATTATCTTCTGTGCTGGATATCGGCAGCCGGGAAGGCAACAAGAAAAAGATAACCGGCTCAGCGGGTATTGGTATTGTTACAAGCCGCCTGAATATTGAAGGTCCCATTATAAGAGATCGCACATCGTTTATCGTGGGCGCCCGTACCACCTATGCAAACTGGTTGCTCAACCTTTTGCCGAAGGAATACCGGAATAGCAAGGCATCATTCCAGGATTTCAATCTCAGCATCAATCATCGCATAGACAGTACAAGCCAGTTGTTTCTTTCGGGCTATTTCAGTAATGACCGCTTTGCCCTCAACAGCGACACTACTTATGCTTACAGCAACCGCAATGTTAATCTCAAATGGAAAAAAAGTTTCACCAATAAGCTAAGCGCTTTATTTATTGCCGGTGCCGACCAGTATCGTTACAAGGTTTTTAGCGAAAATAACCCGGTGAATGCTTACAACTTGCAGTTTGACATACAGCAACTTTTTCTTAAAACAGACTTTCTTTATTACAGGAACCAGCAGCATTCATTTGACTTTGGCGCAAGTTTCCTCTTGTATAAACTTCAGCCGGGCGAGCTAACACCCAATGGAAGCAGATCCCTTGTAATTCCCGACGAGATAGAAACGGAAAGGGCTTTGGAAAGCGGTGTGTATTTAACGCACCGGTTTAATCCAAATAATAAGTTGTCTATTAGTACAGGGCTACGTTATTCCCTGTATAGTTACCTGGGCCCGCAAGATGTCAATTATTATGCGCCGGGTTTGCCCGTGTCAACCGACAATTTGATTGAAACCAAAACCTATGGCAAAGGCGATTTTATCAAAACTTACCGGGGACCAGAGATCCGTTTTTCGGTCCGGTATGCATTCTCCAACAGCTTCTCGATTAAGGCTGGATATAATTCGCAGCGGCAATATATACACATGCTGTCCAATACCACCGCTATTGCGCCGACTGATATCTGGAAATTGAGTGACCCGAACATAAAACCGCAGTTGGGTGACCAGGTATCGCTGGGATTTTATAAAAATTTAAAGTCAAATACAATTGAAACCTCCGTCGAGATCTATTACAAGAATATCCGAGACTACCTTGATTATAAACCTGGGGCCAGCCTGATCATGAATCATACTATCGAGACGGAGGTGATCAATACCAAAGGAAAAGCCTATGGGCTGGAATTGCTGTTAAAAAAGCCAGGCGGTAAATTCAATGGCTGGATCAGTTATACTTATTCGAGGATATTGTTGCAGTCGACAGATCCTGAGCTGGCAACTTCGGTCAATAAAGGCGCTGAATACCCCGCCAACTATGACAAGCCGCATGATGTCACCGTAATGGCTACATTCAGGGTAAATCATCGTTTCAGTCTTTCCCTGAATTCAACGTATAGTACTGGTCGTCCTATCACGCTCCCGATCGGGCGATATTATTATGCCGGGTCTCAACGCGTACTGTATTCAGAAAGGAATGCCTATCGTATCCCTGACTATATACGTACCGATTTTGCGATGAATATAGAAGGCAATCACAAAGAACACCAGCGTACACACAACTCGTGGACGATAGGTGTTTATAATTTGCTCGGGAGAAAAAACCCATACTCGGTTTATTTTGTTTCCGAGAACGGTTATGTAAATGGATATAAGCTTTCGATCTTCGGAAGCGCTATCCCTTTTGTTAACTTCAATATTCGCTTTTGATCATGACAAACAGAAAATATCTTCTTACCTGCATGCTGATGTTGATAGGTTTTTCTTGCAGGCAGGTATACGAGCCCAGCGTGGTCAGTGCGTCTCTCAACTACCTGGTTGTTGAAGGCGTATTAAATGCAGGAGGCGCCACAAGTATTCACCTGACCCGAACTTCGAAACTGGATAGCAATGGATTCAGGCCGGAGCTCAATGCGCAGGTGCAGGTAGAAGGAAAGGATAATAGTGTACGGTCGTTGTTATCAGCAGGCAATGGTTATTATTCTTCAGCCAATTTGAACCTTGTACTGAATACAGATTACCGGTTACGGATCCGTACTTCAAATGGAAAAGAATACCTGTCGGAGTTCGTTACCGCACGTTTAACTCCCGCTATC
>DASSFT010000493.1:0-5131 GCA_035694045.1 Chitinophagaceae bacterium | reverse complement strand
TGATTGAGCTCATTCGAATCGCCCGGCCCAAATTTCTCAAGCATGAATTGCATATTGTCAACCGCCAATTCCCTGTACTCAATAATCCCCGTCGCCATGAAAGCCTTGCTGCATGCAGTGTTCATAAGTGCATTCCAGCCGAGGATGATCTTGTCGTCAAGGAGGGGACGGATCCTTTTGTGTCTTTGTTCTAAAAGTTTTTTCTTTCCGGCTTCAACTATTCGTTTTAACTCTTCAAGGGGTGTGCCGTTTTGCTCCGCGAATTTTTCGAGACGAATTTTTACACGGAGAATATTCTTTTCCTCCCAGTTGCCCTGGTCAGTGATATCAAAATAGCGGCAAAATATATCCGCGTCCTTACCGAGAACAGATCTCACTTCATTTGCATCCCATACATAGAACTTGCCCTCCTTGCCTTCGCTGTCGGCATCTAGCGCCGAATAAAATCCGGCGTTTGGATGAAGCATTTCCCGGCGAATAAAACTCATTGTTTCATCAATCCCCTCTTTGTACCGATGCTCTTTCGTAAGTTGATAAGCTTCACTTAAGACCGAGATAAGCAAGGCATTATCGTACAGCATTTTCTCGAAATGGGGTGCCAGCCATTCTGTATCTGTGGAGTAGCGGGCAAATCCGCCGCCGACCTGGTCATAAATGCCTCCTTCAATCATTTTGTCGAGGCTAAGTAAAGCCTGGGCTCTCCCATTTTCCTTATCCTGGATAGGAGAACCTTCAGAAGATCCAGCCAGGCGATAGTACCGGAGCAGAAACTGGATGGTGAATGTCTGTGGGAATTTAGGCGCTTTGCCGAACCCACCCCATTCCCTGTCGGCGATATTCATGATATTCTCAAAAGCCTTGTCCAGCTGATCTGTGGAAAAAATGGATGCCCCTGTAGAATCCTGCACCCCAAAAGAATTGGATTGCAAAAGATGTTCCGTGAGGTTTTCTGCCTGTTTATTTATGTCATCCCGGCTTTCCTTAAATGCCCGATCGATCCCCAACAAGATCTCCTGCCAGGAGGGTCGGTTGAAAGCTCTTTTTGGTGGAAAATATGTTCCCCCGTAAAACGGTTTGGCTTCCGGGGTCAGGAATACATTCAGTGGCCAACCGCCGCTACCGGTCATGGCCTGAACCGCGTCCATGTAAATGTGATCAAGATCCGGTCTTTCTTCCCGGTCAATCTTGATATTGACGAAATTCTCATTCATTATCCTTGCTGTAGCCTCATCCTCGAAGCTTTCCCTTTCCATGACATGACACCAATGGCAGGCTGCATAGCCAATGCTGACCAGGATCGGTTTGTTTTCTTTCCTTGCTTTTTCCAGGGCTTCTTCTCCCCACGGAAACCAGTCGACGGGGTTATAAGCGTGTTGCAAAAGATAGGGACTTGTTTCCTGAATAAGATGATTGGCGTGGTTATGCATCTGGCCTTGAGTTTCGCTGTGAAGTTGACCGAATAATCTAGTGTTAAGTTAAGTATGATTCGACGATTTATATTGCCACGGATACAAGGATTAGCGGTTGAAAGGTTTAAAGGTTTAAAGATGAAGAGTTGCCACGGATACACGGATGAATTCATTTTTTTACCGTGAATCCGTGGCGACAAGATATAGTCAACATAACACTAGTAGAACAAAAAAGACACCATAAGGTGCCTTTCTAATAAAAAAATATTTTGTGCTTCGCCAGCTCTTACTTCTTCTTTCCTGAGAGGAACTGCTCCAACGCAGCTACCATACTGGGCGCCTGTGGCAGAGGTGCCTTGATATCGAGCTTCAACCCTGCATCTTCAGCGGCTTTCGAAGTGTTGTTGCCGAAAGTGCCGATGACAGTCCCGTTTTGTTGGTACTTCGGGAAATTATCAAACAGGCTTTTTACACCACTTGGCGTGAAAAAGCAGATAACATCATATTCTGTTTTGGTGAGAAGCTCTTTTACGTCATTGCTTTGTGTGCGATACATGAATGCCAACGCGTATTCGCAATTATTTGCTTTTAACCAGTTTACGATTTCATTGTCCTGCTGGTTCTCCGAACAAACGTAAAGGAACTTTTCATTGCCTTTGTGTTTATTGATGACATCAAACATGCTCTTGTTGGTACCATCGGCTCCGTAAAAGACCTTGCGCTTGCGATAAAGAATGAACTTCTGAAGATATAAAGCGACAGCTTCTGTAATGCAGAAATATTTGGTGTCCTGCGAAACACTCACTTTCATCTCTTCACATATACGAAAGAAATGATCGATAGCATTCCTGCTGGTGAAAATGACACCGGTATAATTCTGTACTTCGATCTTTTGTTTTCGGAATTCTCTTGAAGGGATGCCTTCCAATCGAATGAATGGTTGAAAATCCAATGCAACATTATATTTCCTTGACAACTCAAAGTACGGCGACTTATCGCTATCAGGTTTTGGTTGGGTAATCAGGATTTTTTTCATGCTTTTTGGTGGTGTTTCGGCCTTGACCCCATTTTTTACCATATGTGACCCGGCTAAAGTTGACTGCAAAGGTATAAAGGTTCTACGGAAAAACGAAAAGCAAAGCCTTGTAAATCAGTAATAGGGGCGCTATCTCAAAAGCACATAAGTACAAAAAGAAATGAAAAGGATTGAATCTGACCTGATTACGAATAGAAGCATAAGTCAATAAAAAACGATAAATATATAACACGCCAATTCCACACCAGGAAAGCATCAGAGCAATGGTATATGCATTGCCATCCATAAAGGTGAGCAACACCAAAAAAGGCAGTAAGAAGATACCAATAACCTTGTTGATTATAAAGACAACAAAGATGTAAGAATCGGCTACCGGCGTTAAATTAAAGAGCCACCCGGTTACTTTTAACCCGATGAACTTAAGGAAGTAAATAATTGCAAGTCCCAGGCTACAGTATACCATGAGCAACCAGAAATTATCAATCGGCGTCATGCCATAATGATGCAACAACAAATCGGCATATAACCCGCCCGTGATCACGAAAAAGAAATTGAGCAATAAGGACGGCAAAGGTGTTTGCATCAGTTGTTCCTTAATCTGCTTTTGTTTAAGTGTGTTCCTGAACAATAGCCGGAACATATCATTGAAATATTTTGGGAAAGCCTGGCGGAGCAATGCAAATGCAAACAACAATCCTATCAAGGCATAAAAAAATATCTCTTTCCCCTGGTAAATCCTGAGATCTGAACGGACTATCACCGGCTTTGCGTTAAAGGGAAAATATGGATGATGCTGCAATACCTGGTAATAAACCGGCAGGTTCTTGTCAATACTCCAGGTTGGATAAAACGGTTTCCTGGAAACGGCTTCAGAAAGCGGCGAGATGGATATCGTATCTGCGGGGACAACAGCCATTGAATCGCGATGGACTCTCTGGACGGGTGCCCGGCGAACAGGGCGCGCAGAATCAGGAGGAAGGACCGGTGCAGAATCTATGGCGTGATGGACGACAGGTGAATCTTTGGGAGGCAGGGTGTCCTGTGGCCGCGGAAGTCCGGAATCATTTTGAGCAAGGGCGGATGCCGTCAAAATGAATAGATAGAAGAGTAGGAAAATAAAGGGTCTCAAATAAACAGTTTGTTTTGCAAAAATACACCGATGAATTCATTATCGCCACGGATACACAGATCACTTGATAATTGCCACGGATACACGGATTAGCGGTTTAAAGGTTTAATGGTTGAAAGGTTTAAAGATGAAGATTGTCACGGAATACACAGATTACTTGATTATTGCCACGGATACACGGATATACGGATAACTCATTATTGCCACGGTACACAGATCACTTGATTATTGCCACGGATACACGGATGATTTCATTTTTTCCGTGAATCCGTGGCATATCGCGATTAAAAATAATTTACAAACCCGAAATGAATTTTTGACTGCCGGAGGTTGAGCTGTGTATCATCCCGCTTGCCTACCGCCCATGCAATATTAAAAATGCCGGCCTTCAATTCAAAGGCGAGGCCCGCACCGGCGCCAAAATATGTGTGACTCACATTTACATTATTGCTGGTGTTTTTTCCCCAGCCCCCATCGGCAAAAAGATAAAAAAAGGAATTCTGGTTCACGAGATACCTGTACTCGAGAGTGCCGATAGCAAACCGGGAAAGATACTGGCTCTCTTCATCAAATCCCCGGAGAAGTTTGTAACCACCGATTTGGAATAATTCGTTCCGGAAAATATTGCCGCTTTGAAAAAAGCCGCCGTTGAACGCAGTTTTTACCGTGCTGCTGCGCCGGGCACCAATAGGAAAATATCTTGCCGCGTACAACCGGGCCCTGAACTGGTACGTATTTAGTTTTATCGTGTCATATAGCGATTCATAGTTAAAATCGGGATTAGACGGGTCTTTCAAATCGAGCACCTGGTTATTCTTTTTTATCTTTTTGCTTCCCCCGGAAGTGGTAATATGAAACTCGGTCCCCGAAGAGGGATTCAACCGGTAGTTAGTATTGTTGTAATCATAATCAATGCCCACGTTTAACGAGCTTACATCGGCATCAGGCGGCAGTTGGTGAGTCTGTAAGACGTAAGCGGTATTAACGCCATTTACGATTGTCTGGAACCGTTGCAAAAACAACTGGCCTGCCTGGTGAATATTTAATATGTACTGGGCCCCGATTTGCATGTTGATGTTCACGTACATGCTATCCTTTCTCAACATGTCAAAGGAAAGATCAAGACCAAAGGGTGAATGAAACAGGTAAGGATGCTGATACAGAATATTCAGCCTTGGAGATTTTGGCTGCAGTTGTTGCCAGTTCAACCCGATCGTCTCTCCATTCCCGAATGCATTCTTCAATTTGATATTTGCCTCACCTGTCACCAGCAACTTTTTCGAGGAGAGCTGATCATTGTTGGGCAGGAAACCTACCAGCACATTAAACTGGCTGCTCTTCTTTTGTTTCAGGTACATTTCAACAATGGAACCGCTGCCAAGCCAGATAAGCCTGGCTGGACGCTCTTCTTCCACATAAGTAAGCTCTTTCATTCGTTTACTAATGCGTAATAATTTTTCTTTGCTGAAAATACAGCCATTGCGAATGTCGAGGTAGCGTTGCAGGTACTCGTTCGAAATTTTTCCGTTGCCATATACCCTTATACTATCGATCTTA
>DASSFT010000492.1:0-9219 GCA_035694045.1 Chitinophagaceae bacterium | reverse complement strand
TTGTAATAGCTGTACTTTCCGGATCGCCTTTTTAATGAGGGAATCAGCAGGTCTCATTTCTTTTGTCACTAAAGTTATTTTGCTGATCAGGTTCATGAGACTGACCGAATCTGAAGGCAATTCAATGAGAATACTGTCGCTGGCCAGGGAGTCAATGTTGTTCTGGAAACCCGCCAGGTTTTTAAGATAGGATTCCAGTGTCTGTTTTGAAGTTTCTGTCCTGTTAAGCAACTCCTTTAAAACGCTTGAAGAAGTAGCAAGGTTTCTTTCTGTTTGTGTACTGCCCTTATTTGTAAATATACCATCGCCGGCCACATCATATAAGTGAAGCACATAGTTTAGTTGAGATGCTATACCTGCTGTATCTATCCCTTTTTCTAAGTAGTCATTTGCCTTTTGAGAGACCTTGAGGATATTATTAAGTATCTCATTTTGTCTTTTAGCGATCTTACCGGTATTGAGCTGCTCAATATTTTTTCTGATTTCATCTGCTACCCGCTGTCTTAGCGGGATCAAAACCTCTTTTGTTACAGTGTCTGTATTAATCGTATCCCGGGCTGGCGTTTCCTGCTGGGCAAATCCAATATTCCAAAATGAAGATGCAAATGCAAATAAGGAGATGTGCAATAATTTTCTTGCCATCATAAGCTTTATTTACTCATGATTGAAACCCTGGACTTACATTCCAGCCTGTAACAGGTGTCAATATTTTCCAGGCTTCGCGCAGGCGGGGTAGCTTTCCTTCTTATCAGACACTTTTCATGCTCCGTTTTCTCCAGTTGGGCATCAATTTAAGATGCCAAAGGCTTTATAATCTTTTATTTGCATAGATTTAGCAGGAAACGCTCTATTTTTTCCTGCGATCTTTTTCAAATTGCTCCATCAGCATAGTTGTATATTCTTTACTTGATTTTTCTATGCTTTCCGGGTTTTCTGCTTTTGATTGAACCGACCAGATCATGGCCTGTGTTTCCACATCGTAGGCATTGGCCTCGATAAAATAAGTTTTATCGGTGGTGTAGTAACCGGGATCATAAATAGTGGACGACCAATAAGTATAATATCCGTAGAAGCCGGCACCATAAGCGCCGTAATTGCCATAGCCACCATAGGGTGCATAGCTATATGAGCCCGGCACATAATGAGTTTCACTTTTTTGGTCGATAATAGCAACGGTCAGGATGACGTCACAACCTCTTTTCTGTATTGCTCCCAACACGACATCTTTATCCCTCATATTATCCTGGTTGAAGTTCGGGGGAAATACCTCGTAACCTTTTACGACTTTAAATCCTTTTGATTTTGCGGCTGCTCCCAGGTCATCTTCAATCGCAAACTTCAGGTCATTCCGTTGTATGAGAGCTCCAATGAAGACGGTAGTATATTTTTTAGCTGGCCTTTCCGGGTTGACCCATGCTGTCAAAATTCTTTGCGAAGGTTTACAGGAAAAAAGCAAATTCGTTAAAACAAAAAGGCTAACGATAGCATTTTTTTTCATAAAATAATTTTAAATGGTTCCAATTCTATAGCAATATTGTTCAAACCCGCGCAAGCGATTCTATTATTGTTACTCTCCAATAGTGTGAAAGGAAATTCTAACTCTGTAACGAAGCAAGAAAAAGACGGTAAAATGTGACGTAGCAGTTGTCAATTCAAAGCGCAATCGAAGATACAGATAAACGTGCACTATTAATTGCCACGGATGCCTTTAACGGTTTAACGGTTTAATGGTTTAAAGGTTTAATGGTTTAATGGTTTAAAGGTTTAAAGGTTTAATGGTTTAAAGGTTTAAAGATGAAGATTGCCACGGATACCGGGCGTCTCGTTTCTTTTATCCGTGTATCCGTGGCAATCTTTCCGTGTATCCGTGGCATCAGCGCTTTTATCCGTGAATCCGTGGCAATTTTTATCCGTGTATCCGCGTCAATCTTTTCCTTAAATCCGCGGAATCAGCGCTGCGTCGTTGCGCCGCTGCGAGAGATAAAATGTTGCTACGAATACACGGACGACTGCGTTTCCTTTATCCGTGTATCCGTGGCAATCTCCTCAGTAAATCCGCGGCATCAGCGCTGCGTCGTTGCGCCGCTGCGAGAGATAAAACGTCGCTACGAATACATTGACGACTGCGTTTCTTTTATCCGTGTATCCGTGGCAATCTCCTCGGTAAATCCGCGGAATCAGCGCTGCGTCGTTGCGCCGCTGCGAGAGATAAAATGTTGCTACGAATACACGGACGACTGCGTCTCTTTTATCCGTGTATCCGTGGCAAACTCTTTCCGAAAATCCGCGACAATCTCTTTCCCTGAATCCGCGGCATCAGCGCTCCAAATGGTGGTTGATCCTCGATATCAACTGCTCTATCGTATGCGGCTTCTGGATGAATTCTTCCGCGCCATACTGGTCATAATCTTTTGCGACTTCAGGAAAAGCAGAATCAAGAATGACCTTGATCGACCTGTTCCTGGGGTCAGCTTTCAACTGTTGACAGATCACCCTGCCGTCATGCTTTCCCAGCCTGACATCCAAAACGATCAGGTTGGGTTTGAAACTATTTACAGTGGTGAAAACCTCTTCGCCATTGGCTAAAGAGTAGACGTCGAATCCATGTTTTCGTAATAGCGCGGTGTTTAGGTGCAAGTAATCCATCTCGTCGTCAACGAAAAGGATCTTGGGTAGATATCTCATTTTCCATTTTTAGGGTTAGCAAACAGACTAAATATTCGGTGCCTCTGGTGGAAAAGAAGTACCCCAAATATATTAAGAAAAGATTTAATTATTGTTGTTATCCAAAACATCATTTGATTACCCCTGCCTGTAACTGTAATTACATCGGGCAGGGAATTTGTTTTATCAACGGCATACAAGCCTTTTTACATTGAAACCT
This sequence comes from Chitinophagaceae bacterium, assembly GCA_035694045.1. Classification (GTDB taxonomy): domain Bacteria; phylum Bacteroidota; class Bacteroidia; order Chitinophagales; family Chitinophagaceae; genus VBAT01. The sequence goes on along the minus strand of DASSFT010000492.1, from coordinate 6,335 downwards.
GTTGTTAAAACCATCCTGATTGTTTGCAAACCCCTTGTGTCAGACACAAAACGGGGAAAAAAATCTACAATGAATCAACCACCGTAATAGATTTGTAACTTTCCTTTCCCAGTCAACAACTGACTTATGATATAAAAAAATCCAGCAAACTTCTCTTCATATCCTCCAATCACAACTGACATGTTTATAAGCCGAAAAGTTCTTTTATCATTTTCCGTATTGTTGGCATCCATGGCCGCCAGTGCACAAAAGGATTCCATCCCCGATCTCAGGACCCTGGCCAACCTTTCAATAGAAGAGTTAATGGACTTTAAGGTGTCCACGGCTTCCGGCTATTTGCAAACTACGTCCCAGGCTCCTTCGACGGTCACCGTCATCACCGCAAGGCAAATTGCCGAAAGGGGTTACGAGCAGTTGGAAGATGCTTTGCGTGATGTACCAGGTATCGATATGATCCACATCAATGGCTATGCCCCCACGCTGATCTATTTCCGGGGGATGTATGGCGCCGAAAACCTCCGTGCTTTATTGATGATCGATGGGATCGTGGAAAACAATATACTTGGGAGCAACGATATGGCAGGACCAGCCTACAGCCTTCATAATATAGAACGCGTCGAGATCATCTGGGGTCCTGTCTCCGCGTTGTATGGTGCCAATGCTTTTGGCGGGGTTATAAATATTATCACAAAAAAGGGTGGAGATATTAACGGCTTGACAGCTGATATTGGATTCGGAAGTTTTGATACTCGTTTACTAAAAATGAACATCGGTTTGCGCCGTGGAAAACTGGAATTTGCTGTTGGCGGAACACTCTATAGCACCGATGGCCCCAGTTTTAAAAACAGGGATCCTAATTACTCGGCATCCTATGTTGACAGGGCTTACTCATTGAATTTATCTCTTAGTTATCATGCAAAAAATTCGGTAACGACTTTTGGGTATCGGACTTACCGGACACCAATGGGATGGGGGACCTATTCCAACAGTCCGAATGCCTACCTGCGCCTGCCCAACCAGGGCTACATGAATCATGACACCATTGGTATCTTGCAACGGGATATACGGGGAGAACGAAGTGGTAAAATAGACTCATATCTCCGCACCTGGTTTGTTCAAAATGAATTCAAACCAAATGCTAAATGGAGTTTCCTGGGCCGCGCTGCTTACCGCGAAACAGGCCAGGGGGATGATTCCTATCTCTATGTAACTTCCGACGGGAGGAAGCTGATCCGTGCGATGATTGCTTCTTACTCAAACCGGGTCTCCGGTGAATTTGCCGCCAATTATTCTCATTCGGAGAAACACAGGGTTTATGCAGGCGTCCAGTTCAACCAGGACAACGTGGAAGCCGGATCCAGGCCCACCACTTTTGACTTTACTACTATCTACCTGCTCGACGGACGTGATACCCTGCTCAATCTTTATTCAAGTTTCTTAAAAAGAAAATTTGATATCCGGAATAATTTCGGGGGCTACCTGCAATATGTTTACAGCTCAAACCTGCTTGTAAAAACAAGCTTTACACTGGGTCTGCGTTATGATCACAATAGCTATTTTGGCAATGCATTCAGCCCAAGGATCGCAGTAGTTAATCAGCCCACTGAAAGACTCACTTTCAAATTGCAATTCGGCAATGCATTCAGAGCGCCCAGTAACCTGGAAATTTACCAAACCCCGGGAAGGAATTTTGAGTTGAAACAGGAGAAGCTTACAACCTACGAGGTCAATGCAATTTATTCGCTCAAAAAGAACCTGCGCTTCCAGGTAAACGGTTTCTACAATCACCTTACGGATGTGATCATATTAGGTAATCTTTCGGGGTTGACGCCGGATAAAAACCCGGGTGAATTCAAGATCACCGGCGCCGAAGCGATAATTGATGCTGCGGTCACCAGCAATATTTCAGGTTTCCTGAATTTCACCTACCAGCATGGCTGGGGCAAAAATCTCATTACCGGTAATTCGGGGTTGTTGCCGGGTATTGCAACGGTAAAAGGAAATGCGGGAGCCACCTTCCATATAGAAGACCTGTTTACGGTAAGTGTTTCTGAAAACTGGGTAGGCACCCGCCGCTCACCACGGACCGATCCCTATGGACCCGTGAAAGGATATTTTCTGACGAATCTTTTTATTAGCACAGGAAAATTATTTAAAGAAAGAATAACTGCCAGCTTAAATATCCATAACCTGTTTAACACCCAGTGGCTCGATCCCGGGTTCCGGACAGCCGATGGTAAATTGTATTCAACAGTACTGGAGCAACCTGGTATTAACGGATTGTTTAAAATTGGCATCACTCTTTAACAACTGGGTAATACGAATTGGAATGGAAGCAAGGTTAAAAGCTATTTAAATCGTCATGCTAAAAAGGCTTTTGTTACTGTTACTGGTTTGCATGGCTGCGGTTAACTCCGGGGCACAGACAAGCGTGCGTGAAGCAAATCTCAAGGCTGCTTTTATCTATAATTTTACCAAGTACATCGAGTGGGACAGCAGCAATTATGCAAATGATTTTGTGATCGGTGTTATCGGTTCGTCCCCGGTGACATCGGCATTGATGGAGATTGCCCGGACAAACCAGGCGAAAAATAAAAAGATCGTCATCAGGGTGTTCAACAAACCGGAGGATATCAGTTTTTGCCATATCCTTTTTATCCCGCAAAAAATACCTTACCCACTTTCATCTGTACTGGCCAAAGTGGGAAAAGGTACACTGACGATTAGCGAAGAGCCTGGTTTTGCGAAACAGGGTACAGCATTCAATTTTAAAATCACCAACGATAAACTTAAGTTTGAAGTCAACCTGGCAAAACTGTATTCCGCAGGTTTAAAAGCGGGATCACAATTGCTGAAGCTGGCTGAGATCGTAGACGAATAATTTTCAACTTATAGGTTTGGTTAAAATGCAGGACATATCGATTCGGAATAAACTCATCATCATGCTGGTGTTCACCAGTGTGCTGGTCCTGGGTATTTTCTTCGCTGTGTTTATCATTACCGATACCAGGTCATTCAAGCAGCGAAAAGTGGATGATATGATCAGCCTGGCACAGGTGGTCGGCACCAACAGCATTTCCACCCTGCAATTCGACGACGACGATGAAGCAAGAAAAATACTTGCGGAGTTGCACAACGTAGCCCCGGCGATCATCCATGCGGTGATTTTAGATACGGCTGGGCGTTTTTTTGCCAGTTACACAAAACCGGGTGCAGATACCCTGCACGTTCCACCGGAGTTTAATGAAAGCAGGTCTTTATTCGTGGACGAACGGCTTTTTGTGACCCATGACATCGTTGACAAAGGCCAGGTGTTGGGAAAAGTTTTGCTGGAAGTTGAATTGTCGGACCTGCAACAAATAAAACGATCGCAATTCCAACTTGCTTTTATATTACTGGTAGCCGCACTGGGTTTCGCGTTCCTGATCGCCATTGCGATACAGCAGTATTTTTCCAGGCGGCTCGTATACCTCGTCAATACTATGAAAGAGGTAAGCAGGACGGGTGAGTATAACAAACCGATTGCTGATGACGGTAAGGACGAGATCAGCATTTTGATCAACGTTTTCAATGACCTCATGAAACAGGTAAAGGAAACACAAGAGAAAAAAGATGAGTTCATCGGGATCGCCAGTCACGAATTAAAAACCCCGCTAACAAGTATCAAGGGTTATATGGAATTGCTGAACCTGATGGAGGACAAAGAGTCGAATAAGCAGTTTGTGCAAAAGGCTATGGAAAACGTCAGGAAACTCGAGAGGCTCATCCGTGACCTGCTGGATGTTTCGAAGATTCAAAGTGGGCAGCTCGAGCTGAATATGGGTCATTTTAACATGGATAGCCTTCTGGATGAAACGATCGCGTCTTTTCAAATGATAGCTAATACGCACCAGATAATAAGAGAAGGGGATTGTATTAATGAAGTGATCTCGGCAGACGGGCAGCGTATCGAACAGGTGCTGATCAATTTATTATCCAACGCCATCAAGTATTCCCCCGGGGAAACACAGGTGATCGTTCATACCCAAAAAACAGAACGCGAACTTGTAATTAAAGTAAGGGATTTTGGGATTGGGATACCTGCCGATGAACAGGAAAATATTTTTGAACGTTTTTACCGGACAAAGGGTACCTCAGCGCATTTTTCAGGATTTGGTCTTGGGCTGTACATAGCCCGGGATATTATCACGAGGCACAATGGAAGGATCTGGGTGGAAGCACAGGAGCGAGGTACCGCCTTTTATTTTTCACTACCCGTAAAAAAGCAGGAATTGCAGGCCACCGGCTGATGAAATTATTTACTTTACATATTGTCTATTTATTTGCTTACTTATGAAAAAAATACTCGTTGTAGATGATGATGTGGACATCCTGGCACTGGTCCAGATGATGCTGACCATGCATAATTTTAATGTGGATGCCATCTCACGCTGGGAAAAAATCCCTGAAAGTCTCGAGAATTTTGAGCCCGACCTCATCCTTCTGGATATATCGCTTGTCGGTGCCGATGGCCGTGTTATTTGCAAACAACTGAAGCAATCCAACGATACCAGCCATATCCCGGTTATTCTTTTTTCCGCCAATGCGGAGATGGGCAGTAATTACCTCGAGTACCAGGCGGAGGATTTTATTGCAAAACCTTTTGAAATGTCGCATCTCATTGGCACTATACGACACCATGTTAACTAAAAACCAGGAAACCCTAAAGGGAAGAACCAAGAACCAAGACCCAAGAACCAAATAATATTCAAGCAAAAAGAATTCAAAAGTGGGAATTGGGTGCTGGTGTTTAGTTATTTTAATTTATTATTTATTTGGTTCTTGGTTCTTGTTATTTGGGATTTTTTAGTGGGGTTGGCTGATTTAGCACTAGCTTAACCATTGATTAACTGTTCTCTTAAGTTTTTTTAATGTGTTTTTTTGGATTTGTCGTCTACCTTTGCTAACTATATCCTGTGGAAAACGATCTTACTGGGCCGGAATAATTTTTAGACAGGTATAGCGTTATTAATTAACACTTATAGCAATTCACCAGGCGCCATGAAAAAGAAACTAAAAAGCTTATACCTTATCCTGTCTTCACTGTTTCTCACTGTATTAAACCTACCGCTTGCATTTGCGAAGCCGATTTTTGGTAACAGGTCGGTTCCAAAGCCGGTGGTGAGTGTAATGCCATTACCTTCCCCGGTTCCCATGGCATCTTTCGATAATGAGATTTTCTCCTCAGTCAAATCTGTTTACGATAGTCTTCATCTTGATCTTAACGGTCTCAGCCGGCAGGCATTTGTTTATGCCAAAAAAGGCTGGCAAAAACTGTTGAACCAGGGCAGGCTGGTAAATGACTCTGTAATGGCGATCGTTGATTTCAGCCAGTCCAGTGATCATAAAAGATTGTATGTTCTCGATATGAAAAATTACAGGGTCCTGTTCAATACGCTGGTTGCACATGGAAGAAACTCAGGTAAGGAACTGGCTTCATCCTTTTCCAACCGGGCAGGATCTTATAAAAGCAGCCCCGGGTTCTATATTACGCAGGATACGTACATGGGAAATAATGGCTATTCATTAAAACTGGAGGGCATCGAAAAAGGAATTAATGATAAAGCATATAGCCGGGCCATTGTCATGCACGGAGCCGATTATGTAGATGAATCCTGGGTATCCAAACAGGGCTTTATTGGCCGCAGTGAAGGTTGCCCTGCGGTGCCGGTGCAGGAAGCCGGGGAGATCATTGACGCACTTAAAAACGGGGCCTGTCTTTTCGTATATACTCCAAAAAGCAATTATACTTCACGTTCTTCTATGCTTCGTTGATAATTAAAGGACCAGGAAGCCAAGAACCAATCCCGCCAATTGGCGTGACAAACAAGCTCTGAAACCGAAATTCAAAAACAAAAAAAGTTGTATCGGGAGCACTCTACCTTGAATATTTTGATTTATAATTTTTTTGGTTCTTGTTATTTGGTTCTTGTTATTTCCTTCCTAGTACTTGGTTTCTTGCTATTTACATCATTCCCTATTAATCCTTAATTTAGCTCCTCATTCAGAGAGTATGCCAACTAATGCAAACCGACAATTCCTCGATTTTGAAAAACCGATCAAAGATCTTATTGACGAGATTGAAAATGCCAGGCATCGCCAGGAAAAAACAAAGATCGACATGGGGGACCTGGTTTCCCGCCTTGAGCAAAACATACTCGACAAACGAAAAGAAATTACATCTAATCTTACCAGTTGGCAACGGGTGCAACTTAGCCGCCATCCCGACCGGCCTTATACGCAGAAGTATATAGAAAAAATGACCACTCACTTCGTCGAGTTGTTTGGCGACCGCA
>DASSFT010000491.1:0-4582 GCA_035694045.1 Chitinophagaceae bacterium | reverse complement strand
GCATCCACTACACCGCAAAAATCAAAATCGTAGGGAACAGTATAAGGAAACGATATTGTATCCGTTACCGGGCGCATCAGTTTTACGTTATGGTAGTTCGGCACTGCCCAGTCAGTGTTGCCAATCATATATTGAAAAACCGAAACCAGGGTCGTCTGTTCCCTGTCAGTAGTTTCTGTTCGGAACACCTGCTTTTCCACTTCGCGGCAATTGTTTCTTTTGGCAACATCGTCCACATCCTCGATCAGGAAACCGTATTGTGTGTAGTGTTTTATTTTTCCTCGTGTATCAGTGTAGTTGATACGAAGTAGTCTCACCCGGAAGCTCATCGGGGTAAATAGGTTATAGATCTTGTACACCAGGAACTCCCGCAGGATTAATTTTTCATCGCTCGATTTCATGCCACAACCTACTACCAGCTTCAGTTTACCAAGCTTTGCGAGTTTCGGCGAAGTGGTGTTGTTAAAATTAAACTTGATAGAAGGGACAAAACATTCCTTCCTGCGAAATTCGCCTCTTGCAGTCAATTTTATTTCTTCACTGATAACTGTGCTGTCGGGAAAATGTAAACTAACATTGGCTGATTGCCAGGTGTCCAGCTTCTTCTGCGCGATAAGGCCTTTTAGATCGGTAGAAAGATCGAGCGTCAGCAACCTATCGTCTTCAAAAATTTTTTTTTTGCTCAGCGGCGATTGTGCCGATGCCATGAACGTGCTTGACAAAAGGAAAAGAAGGATATGACAGTAATGCTTGTACATGGAGTGTGGTCTGCCTGGACGTTTTGGTGATGAAAGTTACAAAGAAAATGAGACAGCAGCTGCAGACCTAGCAGCCCTTGAGTGAATTGTTACTTTTGATGTACGAATTGTCGCAGGGAGGATGCTGGATGCTTGATGCTCGATGCTGACTACTACGTTTCGACTGTCATTTTTATTTTCACGGCATCCAGAATCCAGCATCTAGCATCCAGCACCTGTTACTAATTTTCTACTCTCAATTTACCTAATTACTTCGTCGATTGGTTTACCTACACACCCACTCGGCATTTGTATGTGAAGCATCGCTGCGAGGGTAGGAGCTATATCCGTCATGTAGATTTCCCTGTTCGTCTTTCCCGGCTTAACACCCCAGCCATACCAAAGCAATGGTATATGAGCATCATACGGATTCCATAAACCATGGGTGGTGCCTGTCTGTGAATAAGCCTCGATATACTGGGGCTGAAGTATTATTTGTATGTCCCCATTGCGTTTTGGATTATATCCATTATTGATCATTTCCCTGAGCCGCTGCGGCAATGGTACTTTGTTTAAATCCTTTAGCAAAAAAACCCTGTACACTCCCGATACTTTCGACAGTTGATCGATGATCAAAGCAGCTATTTCGTCCTCGTTTACCTTAGCGGAGTCAATTCTTGGATGGTTCAGGTGCACCTGGTAATTATCGTCGCTTACGATGAGTTCTGAGAGATGGTATTTTTCTTTCAGGATATCGTTGATGCCGTTGATCGCAGCGCTAATAGGGGCACGTCCTGCTGGAATTTTATTTTCCTTTAAAAATTCAGGTACCTGCACGGCACCATGATCGGCCGAAAGAAAAACGGTATACTGTCCTTTACCAACTTTTGCGTCGAGAAAATCAAGCAGGCTTCCCAGTTCTTTGTCCAGTTTCAAAAATCCGTCTTCAGCTTCTACTGAATTAGGCCCGAATGTATGGCCGATATAGTCAGGCGAAGAAAAACTAAGAGCCAGAATATCTGTTGTGTTATCGCTACCCAATTGTTCATGGGTAATTGCGGCTTTGGCAAACTCTGCAGTCAACGTGTTGCCCATTGGCGTAGAAGCGATCTTGCCGTAATCTTTACCAACAAATTTTTTGAGATCGTATGGAAACTTTGGACCAAATGGTTTTGCTTCGTAAGGTTTATCGTCTTCGGTACTTTGTACATAGCTTGTGGCAGGATACGTTAATTGCCAACCGTCATTATAGAATTTATCCACCCATTGTTTGCCATTAAAATCTTCCACCCATTTCGGAAGCTGGGTCATATAATAAGTAGAAGTGATCCAGTTGCCGGTCCCATAGTCATACCAGTAAGCCGCATTTGCGGTATGACCCGCTGGCAAAATACCCCCGCGATCTTTGAGAGCGATGCCAATTACTTTTCCGCGAAAATTGGTAGCGAGCCGCAGTTCGTCACAAATGGTTGTCACCAATAAATTTTTTGGGCTCATTTTGCCGGCACTGACGCTTGAACTACCAACAGTACTGACAGCGGCATCGTCAGTGCAGTAAACCGTTTTTCCTTTTTCTTTATCCCACCAGGTATTACCGCTGATGCCCGAGATAGCGGGAACCGAACCCGAGTAAATAGAGCTGTGGCCGCAGGCTGTTATGGTAGGAACATAGGGGATAAGCGTGTTCTCGCAACTGAACCCCTGGTTGAGCAGTCTTTTGAAACCGCCATTGTTTTCGTAACGGTCATAATACCGGTACAAATAATCCCAGCGCATCTGGTCTATCACAATCCCTACTACCAGTTTTGGACGCTGGATAGATGTTGACTGGCAAAAAACAATTGATGTAAGACAGGAAAAAACTAATACTGATATAAACTTCCTCATGGACAACAGACATTTAAACAAAAATAAAGGATTAGGAAGTAATACTTTGTAATTAATAGAATTATAACGTCGTGGTAAGAAAGTTTCAGCCTGGGTTCCTCCGGGAATAAAAGCGATGAGCCGCCAACGCGACCGGAAATCCTATAACCAGTACCAGGATAAAAGCTGCAATAACAGACTGGAGAGGATCTACCGGAAATGTGTGGATCCGGCTTAAGGGTATCACTGCGAGATTCATCACTATCCAGGTGAAGATTCCATAAGCAATACCAATAGTGAATGTATTATTAAACCACTTTCCTGCCTTTCGATAAATAAGAAACAGGAAAGTTGTAAAAAAGAAAGATATCATAAAATGAAATACAGCGCCCCAAACTATCATCAGTCTTCCACCAGCAGCTGCTTCAGGTCCGAATACCCCCTGGGCGATATACTTGAAAACATATTGCAGGCCGCCCTGTGTAAGATAGGTCAACAGGGAAACGGGTTCTTCAGCACCTGTCAACCTAAGAGTGGCTCCATGTCCCGTTGCAAAATAGAAATGAAGATTGGTGGCTAAAAGGTCAGCTATCGCAGTAAACAAAGTTGTGAATGAAATTGTCCGGAACAGGTCCTGTTCTTTTTTTTGGGAGGTGCTTGTTGATGCTAAAGTTGTCTCCATAGGCGGTAGGAATTGGGTACGAAGACTAATGTAGCTCTAAATCATGAGATTCGAAAACAGGATAGGGGATGATTTTGAAAATTTAGCCACGGATACACGGATAAACTGTTAACAACATGCCCGGCATCCGTGTATCGGTGGCAGCCTTGCTATGTTATCAGAGAAACGTTCGTGAAAATGAGACGCTACTAAAAGCCGGTTTATACGGAATGAGGACTGTAAATTTTCCTGGTGAAATACGATTGACCTGCGGACGCTAAAATTATACCTTGCCAATAAATCTCCACTTATGAAGAACAGGATTCGCCGGATTTGTTATATCGTTGTTTTCTTCGCTGTTTACCTTTACCTCGTATCGGGTTAAGAAATAACCTTTATCCCGTTTTATGCAATTTCCAGAATGCGAAAGATGCAAACAAGGCTAATACACCGACTATCCACCACAGCAGGGTGAAATTATAATGATCAGCCACCTGTGAACCTAGCAGAGGTCCCAGGCATTGTGCAGCCGACCAGGCCATGGTATATAATGCTGCGTACTGGCCGCGGTTAGAACTTTGCGTTCTACCGATCCAATAAGTGTTCATAAATGGCATGGCGAATATTTCACCGAAGGTTATCGTAATGATCATTACCAATGCCAACAACGCACCCATTCCGGGAATATTCAACATGAGGAAGGAGAGACCGGTCAATGCAACGCCGAAAGTAATATAAAGAGTGTGCTTTCTTTTTCCTTCGAGTTTATAGATCAGTACCATTTCAACCAGCGCGATGACTATGCCGTTAACAGCCATCAGCAATCCGATGAATGGTTCGGAAAAATGCAATTCTTTCTTGAAAAATACCGGCAGGTTGGTAAATATCTGGAAGAAACAACTGGCGAATAACATAGTGATCAAAACAAACAAAAGATAAGTTTTGTCTGCATAGGCAGAACGAACCTTCGGTTCCTCCTTTACTTTTTGTTTTGCAGGTCTATAGTTGACGGGTTTCAGGAAAATCCACATCAACAGGACCGCGGCAATATTGGTAAATCCGTCGACCCAAAATAACAAATGATAATTCCGTTTGGCCAGTACACCACCCAGGGCGCTTCCGACAGCCCAGCCGATATTTATAGCCAACCTGTTCAACGCATAAGAACGGGTACGGTTGTCGTCCTGGCTGTAAAAAGCAATGGCAGTTGAATTGGCCGGACGAAAAGCTTCATTTACAAAACTCAGCAGGTAAGTAAAGACGCAGATCATCGAAAAGCTTTGCATTTGTCCTAACACAATAAACAAAATTCCTCCGC
>DASSFT010000490.1:0-4058 GCA_035694045.1 Chitinophagaceae bacterium | reverse complement strand
GAAACGGCCAACCCTCTTCCCATCACCCTTATCAATTTCGATGCGCATAAACTATCAAACACCAAATCATCCGTCAACTGGGAACTTGCTTCTGTATGTTCACCTGCAGCGCAATTTGAAGTTCAACGGACAATCACAGGCAGCGGATTTGTCACCATCGGAACTCTCCCGGGAAGCGTCAACGACAAATCATACAACTTTATTGACAATGATTTGAAGACCGGCGTCAACTATTACCGTTTAAAGATCACTGGTGAGGACGGCAAGATCAGCTACAGCAGGACCGTAGCAGTAATGAACGGGGTTAGCACCGTGTTGCTCACTTCGATGATACCTACTGTGGTGAACCACTCAACATCATTAACTGTTTCTTCCTCCACCCGGCAGAAAATAACCATCGTGATCACTGATATGCAGGGAAGAGTAGTGCAGCAAAGCAGCCATAATATAGATAACGGAAATTCAACGATCGAGATAGCAGTTGACCGCCTGGCAACCGGCGTTTACCAACTCACGGGAACCACAGCTTCCGACAAAACCAACACGATCCGTTTCCTAAAACAATAAGTTATGAGATAAAAAAATATATGTGCCCGTTGTTTGAACAATATTTTGTATTAACTTATATTCGTTAGACAATTCAACCTGCTGTAAGACCTTTTCAATCCAAAGTCCACAAACTTTATTTATATGAAAAGGTTTTTACTCCCCCTTACTATCTTAGTTTCTATTGCCGTAAAGGCCCAAACAAATACCTGGACAGGAGGCCTCCTGGGCAACTGGGGTAATGGCGCTAACTGGAGCCAGGGACATACACCAACTTCAAGCGAGGACGTCGTCATCAACACCAACAGCAGTATTAATGTCAATTCGTTTGCAGGAAACGTGCGGGCTATCCGTTCTTTAAAGATCACGGGTGGTGTTTCTGTTAAACTCACCTGCACAGTAAATGGCACACGTTACCTGCGAATGTCCAGCACTTCTACGTCCCAGCGAGGCCTCGTAGTAGACGCTGGCAATACGTTGATATTTGATGCGACCAATACGACAGGTACAGGGTTCTGGATCTGTGATCTCACCGGCACAGCAGGTGTCACAGGTTTGATTGATGGTACTCTGCAATTTGAAGGAACTGGTAGCGGTTCGGGTGGCGCCAGCCTGAATGTTTATACCGGGGCTTCCAATAATGCTAATCTTGTTGTAAGCAATACGGGAAAGATCATTCATATGCTTGACACAGGTGATGATAACGGAGGAACTGGTTCCTATCTCAATATGCAATCGGGTTCAGTTTATGAACAGCAAGAGGATGGAGGTTCCATACCGTTCGGTAACTGGAATGCCGGATCCACGGTCAAAGTAATTACAAATGGAGCAACGCCCCCTGTGTTTGCAGGCAATATCTATGGTAATGTCGAGATCAACTGTACTGGTCTTACCAGCCCCATTATTTTCAACAAGGACATATCATTTAACGATTTCAACCTGGTTAGCACAGGTGCCGGACGGGTAACTGTTAAGTCGGGTGCCGGAGCAATACCTTATGTGCTCACTATTAATGGGACACTTACCGTTTCACCTGCATCCACTTTGGAGGCTACGAATAATACCAATTCGGGAGATGGAACCGGTTGGATCAAACTGAAAGGACATATAATCAATAATGGGACAATTACGGAGAATGCAGGAGGTAGTGGGAACAGCACGGTCGAGTTAAACGGTACTTCCAACCAGAATATTTCCGGCTCTGGTACCTGGGTAGGAAATCATTTTTTCTTTACCATGAATAACCCGGCAGGGGCTACTTTACTTTCACCGCTTCTCCTTAAATGTAATATGATACTCACTAGTGGCAAAATCAGGACCACGGCTACCAATATATTTACAATGTCCAAGGGCCCGGTTAATTCGGTTCATTGGGAGGGAGGTTCATCGGCAAGTTTTGTGGAAGGGCCAATGAAGTACGTTGGAACGGGAACCGGTTTTACATTCCCGGTAGGAAAAGGAAACTTTTTCGCCCCGATCAGGTATGAGAATTTGATAAACTATTTTCTTTCTGATACACTCATGGGAGAATATTTCCGCATCAACCCGGGATCTGTTTATGGTCACAACTACAACCCCGCGGCAAGTCCGTCTATCGATCATATCAGTACCGTGGAATACTGGAGCGTCAACAAGATCTCAGGTACAACACCAGGAACACGTATTGTAATATCTGTAAATCAGAATAGTTTTTGTACGGATAGTAATCTTGACTCAACTTTTATCGCACGGTATGATGCGGGAGCGGGTCAGTGGACAAGTTGTGCTACGTTCAGAAGAGACGGTATCTCCAATTCGCCCCCTTATGTTTTTGGCGATATAGGGACAAACCCGGTTCCTGCTTTTGGAATGTTTACGCTGGCAACAAACAGTGGCCCTAATCCATTAGGGAATGCGGTACAAAGTCCGTTGCCGATTCATTTATTTACTTTCGACGCGACAAAAATCAATTCATCTTCAGCATTGGTAACCTGGCAGCTGGCTGATTTCAGTTCTGCCGCGGAGAAATTTGATGTGCAGAGAGCGGGCAATGACAGGAATTTTGTCACGATCACTACGCAAACCGGTAAGGAGAATGATCGTTTCTATAACTACACCGATAATGAGCTGAAAACAGGTGTCAACCTTTATCGCGTGCGGATGACCGATAAAGATGGAAGAGTGAGTTATACAAGGATCGTGGCGATCATAAACGAAGTGAAGGGCTTCCTGCTCACTTCACTCATGCCAACCATAGTGACGCAGTCGACCCGGCTAACGGTGGCTTCTTCAGACAAACAACGAATAGACATCATTGTGACGGATATGCAGGGCAGGGTGATGTTGCGGCGCAATTTCAGCATTGCGGCCGGCAACACGAATATTGATTTGTCGATGGAAAAATTGCAATCAGGCGCTTATGCGTTGACCGCGGTATCCGAGCAAGGCCAGATGAGTACGATACGATTTATCAAGCAATAATGTTAGTTAATTGGTTAATAGGTTGATGGGTTAACTAGTTGATGGGTAGTTTCACTCGGATCTGCGGATTAACGGATCAACAATTTAACCAATTAACATTTTACTGTTTGGGCAATTTAACTACAATCCAAATTTTTTAATTATAGCCAGCACCTGTTTTTTAAATTGTTTCAACTCTTCCTGTTGCTGGTTGATAAAGGCATTATCTTTTAGTTTACCGATCACTTTCTCCATTTCTTTTTCGGTGTCGTAAACCATTTTCCTGAATTCATTCTGGTAATCCTTGGCCCTCGATTCATAAATATTCAGGGTCATCCATTCTTTGGTAGCAATGGCGTCGCGCAATAATTGGTGGAAAATCTTCCTGGTAAATTTTTCAGGTTTCAGTTTTTGTATTTCCAGCAGCGAAGCAAAAGCATGCTCGAGCTTAAGCTGTCCATACAGGTCACTGTATTTTTTATAAAAAGCATGTACCTCGTCCCACCCGTCCACTTTGCCTGTATGAATATCCCGTATCAGTGTCTTTACCGCTTTCTCCGGGATCAGTTGGCCGCCAATATTCATCCATTTGCTTCGTAATAATGCGCTTCGACCAGGTTTGCTCAGAGCAGTGACTAATTCAGAGAAGGACGACATATTTTTTTGCAAGATGAGTTGTACTAACTGCGATGTACCATAGTAAGTGATCAATTCTTTGAATAGACGATAGGCCCTGGGAAGTTTTACCAATTGTATTTTCCGGTCGCAGTTTTCCATCCCGGTTGCCCATATCTCAGAGTTATCAGGTATAAGGTCCCGTTCCAACAATTTTTCACCATGACGAACGGCGGCCAGGCCGGAGAACTGGTTGCCTTCCCTGGCAGAAAATGTTTCGCCGGCTGCTTTTTTCATAATAGAGAGCGAGTCGAACATCTCATTCACCGTATCCGGTGCAAGCCAGTCATACTCGAATTCTATCGACTTATCGGTTCTTTTGTCGCGGGTTGAATATTTTCCGGCATTGCGTGCCAGCGCATACATATTGTACATGAACCAATAACCCGGCATCACCA
>DASSFT010000489.1:0-7819 GCA_035694045.1 Chitinophagaceae bacterium | reverse complement strand
CCTCTGTGGGCTAGCTCTTTGCCACGAAGAGCAGATCTTAATAAAGCATTCTCACTTTGATCGTGTCCTTTACTTCTTTCAGTAATTGGAAGGCCTGGAGGGAAAGTTTTTTGTCTACATCGAGCACTACGTAGCCGATATCTTCATTCGTTTTTAAATACTGGCCCAGGATGTTAATATTATGTTTGGACAGTTGCGTGTTGATCGCCGAAAGAACTCCCGGTACATTATTATGAATATGGAGTATCCTGTGTGAATTCTCCTGCGGCGGCAATGCCAGCGCCGGCACAGTATGAGAGCCATTGGTAATTCCTTTTTCCAGGTAATTAAACAATTTGGCACTTACATCTTCGCCAATGTTTTGCTGGGCTTCTTCAGTACTTCCACCGATATGCGGTGTTAGAATAACATTAGGGAGATCCTGCAAAGGCGTTTGGAAATGATCCCCATTCTTTTCAGGCTCCCAGGGATATACATCAATGGCCGCACCACTGACCTGGCCATCCAGGATACATTTACGCAACGCTTCAAGATCAACTACCTCTCCCCTTGCATAATTGATCAGTATCGAACCTTTTTTAAAGTATTTGAGATTGCTTTTATTGATCAGGTTTTTTGTCTGGGTGGTCTCGGGTACATGCAGGGTGATCACATCCGAGCGACCCAGGAGCTCCTTTAATGTTTTAGCATCCTCCGCATTGCCGAGCGGCAATTTGGTCTCAACATCATAAAAAATCACTTTCATCCCCAGGGACTCAGCTAAAACACTTACCTGTGACCCGATATTACCATAACCAATAATCCCCAGTGTTTTTCCTCTCAGTTCATAGCTGCCTTTGGATTCCTTGAGCCATACACCTTCATGCGCTGCTTTATTTTTGTCAGGAATGCGACGGATGAGCATGATAGCCGACCCAATCACCAGTTCGGCAACCGAACGGGTATTGGAATAAGGAGCATTAAAAACCACGACGCCGTTTTGCGTAGCAGCCTTAAGGTCCACTTGGTTTACCCCTATGCAAAAGCACCCGATAGCTTGCAATTTTTTCCCCGCCTCGAGAATATTTTTTGTGATCTGGGTCTTGGAGCGGATACCCAGGATATGTACATCCCTGATCTCTCGGATCAGTTCTTCTTCCGTGAGAGCCTTGTTGATCTTGTCTACCCTGGAATAATCATGCTGACCAAAATGTTTGGTAGCTGTGTCGCTGATATTTTCCACGAAAAGTATGCGTATTTTTTCTTTGGGATAACTGGTTTTTTCTACATTGCTCATGCTGCAAATATCTACATAACTGTTGATAATTAAACAGGGAGAATAACAAAGTAAAATAAATTGCGTTATACTAACTTTGCATGTTAGAATTTCCTTCCAATGAAAACCATAGTCTGCGTATTTGTTCTTATGATCACCGGGTGCAGTTGCAATGATTCATCCGGCAATAGTGTTCCCCGTACGGCTGTAATCAAAGAAGATTCTCTGGATTACTACCCGCCTACCCCCGGTAAAATAACGCGGGACGAGTTTCGCTATTACTACCGAGAGTTAGCCCGTTATTTTGACAGCACCCTGTTAAAAAAAGGATTTAATGGCGGCATCCTGATCGCGAAAGACGGTAATATTATATATGAGCAATATGCAGGGTACGCCGATATACGTTCCCGGACGCCAATGACGGACAGCACCATGATGCATATCGCTTCGTCCGGCAAAACATTTACCGGTATGGCCATTTTAAGATTGGCGCAGGAAAACCTGCTGTCCCTGGATGACCAGCTCGAAAAGTTTTTCCCGGAATTCCCCTACCCCGGTGTCACGGTAAAAATGCTGCTTAGCCATCGCAGCGGGTTACCCAACTATGTGTACTTCCTGCCTGCCGGCAAATGGGACAAAAAGAAATTTGCCACCAATGAAGATGTGTTGAACACGCTGTATACCGATAAGCCCACGAGATTATTCAAGCCCGGCACACGTTTTACTTATAGCAATACCAATTTTGTTTTGCTGGCCCTCATCATCGAAAAGATCAGCGGTCTTTCTTTCCCCGAATTCATGCGCTCGAAATTCTTTGAGCCGTTGGGAATGAACCACACTTATGTTTTTACGATGAAAGATTCGGCGACGGCCACCCAGTCTTACCAGGCCAACGGGGCCCTTTGGCAATATGATTGCCTCGAAGGAACTTATGGCGATAAAAATATCTATACCACTCCCGGGGACCTGCTAAAGTGGGACCAGGCATTCTACACAGAACAGATCATCAACAAAACAATGCAGGATTCTGCCTACACGCCCTATAGCCTCGAACGGCCATCGATCCACAACTATGGATTAGGCTGGCGCCTGCTCATGCTGCCCAATGGTAAAAAAGTGATCTATCACAATGGCCGCTGGCACGGGTTCAATGCAGCCTTTGCAAGGCTTACCGATGAAAAAGCAACGATCATCATCCTCGGCAACCGCTACAATAGCCGCATCTATACTGCGGCACGTCATGCCTACGATATTTTCGGCAATTACCTGCAGACCCACGACGGCGACCAGGAAGAAAATGATTCCAACGAGCCGGTCGTCAGAAAGGTATCCCATCATAAATCTTCAAAGCATCACACCAGAAAAGTAAGGAGAAAGAGATAAGTTTGGCAAATGAAAGTGCTGAGCGCCGAGGAAATTCGCCAGTGGGACCAGTACACTATCGCACAAGAACCTGTTTCTTCCATCGATCTCATGGAAAGAGCAGCGCTTGCCTGTGTGACATGGTTGACTGAAAATATTCTTCCCAGATCTCGGTACAGTATTTTTTGCGGTAAGGGCAACAATGGCGGAGATGGCCTGGCCATCGCACGATTGCTGGCTGAACAAAATCGCCAGCTGGCAGTATATATTCTCGAGTTCGGGCATAAAGGAACGCCGGATTTTCAAACGAACCTGGCCCGCCTGCACCAGTATACCAATGTAGAAATAAGCTTTATTCAATCGGAAAAAAATTTCCGCAGTCTTTTCCCCGACGAAATAATAATTGACGCACTATTCGGTTCAGGACTCAACCGGCAACTCGAGGGCGTAACCGCCAGTCTCGTCGGGCATTTGAATGCCAGTCAATGCAAAATAATATCTATTGACATCCCAAGCGGAATGTTTGTAGACCGCTCTTCGAAAGGGAATGTGATCGTAAAGGCTGACTACACATTAACGTTTCAATGCCTGAAGCCCGCTTTTCTTGTCGCAGAAAATGCGGAGTACATGGGCAAACTGCATATCCTTGACATCGGTCTGCAGGAAGCATTCCTGCAATCGATCATCAATGCTTATGAATGGATCGATCTGACAGTGATACATTCCATACGAAAGCCAAGAAAACGTTTCGCGCACAAAGGGAATTTTGGGCATGGGCTGATCGTGGCCGGCAGTTATGGTAAGATCGGTGCAGCGGTTTTGTCTGTCAAAGCCTGCCTGAGAAGCGGTATCGGTCTTCTCACCTGTCATATTCCCAAATGTGGATATGATATCATGCAAACATCGGTACCTGAAGCAATGGTGATGACAGATTTTAATTCCTCTTTTGCTACAAAAGTGGAAGACGACCTTACAAAATATGAAGCTATCGGTATTGGTCCCGGCATCGGCATGGCGTCGGAAACAAAGATGATGCTGAGAGAGGTATTCGATTCCTATCGTCACCCGCTAGTGCTCGATGCAGATGCACTGAATATACTGGCTACGCAAAAGAACCTGCTGAAACTGGTACCCGCGGGTTCGATACTGACACCTCATCCAAAAGAATTTGAAAGATTGTTCGGTGAATCGGCCAATGACTTCGACCGCATCGATACCGCGTTGAAAAAAGCGAAAGAGCTAAACCTGATCATTGTGCTGAAAGGCCATCATACATTTATAGCAACACCCGATAAAAAAGGTTTTTTCAACTCCACCGGTAATGCGGGAATGGCTACCGGGGGCAGCGGGGATGTGCTCACCGGGATACTGACCGGTTTGCTGGCGCAAGGCTATAGTTCTGTGGAAGCAGCCATCCTCGGTGTTTATTTGCATGGGCTTGCTGGTGACATCGCCGCGGAAAGATTGTCGATGGAAGCCATGGTAGCCGGTGATATCGTTGAAACCCTGGGGCAGGCATTTTTGCAAATTCAATAATAAATGAACGGTCACATTTTATGCAATTTTCCCCTTGATGATGAGCTCATTTTAAGCTATAATCTGCGCGTTTTTTAGGGGGATACAGGGTGGGGATCAAAAATGCCCACTGCATTGACAGGAAGACTGTTTTCCCCTATCTTTGCCACCCTCTTAAAGAGGAATTAATTTTCTATTAAGAATTACTGTTATTATGGATAAATTGATGTATCTCGTCCCTGTCATGGGTGTTATAGGATTGCTGTACACTCTCGCAAGATTTAGCTGGGTTGCCAAGCAGGATGCCGGTACTGATCGGATGAAAGAGATTGCTAATTACATCGCCGAGGGTGCCATGGCTTTCCTGAAAGCTGAATGGAAAATTCTCGCTTATTTCGCCGTCATTGTAGCATTGCTGCTCGGGTTCATGGGCAGCCGCAGTGAAAGCTCTCACTGGTCCATCGCCGTTGCCTTTCTTATTGGGGCTTTTTTTAGCGCCTTAGCGGGCTTTATCGGAATGAGAGCTGCAACAAAGGCCAATGTCCGTACGGCTCAGGCTGCCCGTACGAGCCTTTCCAAAGCATTAAAGGTTTCTTTTGCCGGCGGTTCGGTAATGGGAATGGGTGTTGCCGGATTAGCCGTATTGGGTCTCGGAGGCGTATTTATTGTTTTATTAAAAGTATTTGCACCTGAAGCTGTCTCTACTTCTGCTGACGTTGCCCGTGCAATTGAAGTGTTGACAGGATTTTCACTCGGTGCTGAATCGATAGCATTATTTGCCCGTGTAGGCGGTGGTATCTATACAAAAGCTGCTGATGTAGGCGCCGACCTGGTAGGTAAAGTAGAAGCAGGGATCCCTGAAGATGATCCGCGCAATCCCGCCACTATTGCGGATAATGTTGGCGACAATGTAGGTGATGTAGCTGGTATGGGAGCCGACTTATTCGGTTCTTATGTAGCCACTGTTCTTGCAACTATTGTATTGGGTCATGAGGTCACGGGTGCGAATAACCAGCCATTGAATGATACTTACATGGGCTTTTCGCCAATTCTTTTGCCCATGCTTATTGCCGGTATTGGAATTATTTTTTCTATTATAGGAACATTCTTTGTCCGCATCAGCGAAAATGCGGGTGTAAATACCGGTGTTGTACAAAAAGCATTGAATATGGGTAACTGGGGAAGTATTATATTGACCCTGGTAGCCTGTTATTTTTTAGTAAACTATATTTTGCCCGACGGTAATCTTTATATCCGCGGATTTGAATTCACAAAACTGCATGTCTTTGCCGCCATTGCTCTCGGTCTTGTCGTAGGCGCATTAATGAGCATCATTACTGAATATTATACTTCAATAGGCAAGCGGCCGGTTAATACGATTGTTCGCCAGTCTGGGACGGGGCATGCAACGAATGTCATTGGTGGCCTGGCCGTAGGGATGGAATCAACGTTTTTGCCGATCATTGTTTTAGCAGCGGGCATATATGGTTCATATACATTGGCAGGTTTGTATGGAGTGGCCATTGCAGCAGCAGGTATGATGGCCACAACAGCTATGCAGTTAGCAATCGATGCCTTTGGACCTATCGCAGATAATGCAGGGGGTATTGCTGAAATGAGTGAATTGCCAAAAGACGTTCGCGAAAAAACAGATACCCTGGACGCGGTGGGTAATACAACTGCAGCAACAGGAAAGGGGTTTGCTATTGCCTCGGCTGCATTGACCGCACTAGCATTGTTTGCGGCCTATGTGGGTGTTATCAAAACCAACGGGTTCAAAATGGATGGTATCGATATTTATAAAGCTCCTGTCTTAGCCAGTTTGTTCGTTGGCGGTATGATACCTTTTATCTTCTCATCCCTGGCTATCCAGGCCGTGGGTAAAGCGGCAATGGCGATGGTAGAAGAAGTAAGAAGACAGTTCAGGACAATTCCCGGTATCATGGAAGGAACAGGAAAGCCTGAATACGATAAATGTGTAGCCATCTCTACCGACGCATCTATCAAAAAAATGATGTTACCCGGTGCCATCGCGATCATTTCTCCATTGATTATTGGTTTTCTCTTAGGACCTGAAGAACTGGGAGGATTCCTGGCCGGTGCTACTGTTAGCGGCGTATTGATGGGAATGTTCCAGAACAATGCAGGTGGTGCCTGGGATAACGCCAAGAAAAGTTTCGAAAAAGGCGCTGAGATCAATGGACAGAAATATTACAAAGGTTCGGATCCACACAAGGCCTCTGTAACCGGGGACACTGTTGGTGATCCTTTCAAGGACACTTCAGGTCCTTCTATGAATATTTTGATCAAATTAATGTCGATTGTATCTTTGGTCATCGCCCCTACCCTGGCGCAAATACATAACAGCAAGGGAACGGATGAGGCCAATAAAAAAACAGAAATGGTAAAACAAACTGCATCTGCAGATAAAAATGATCTAAAAACTACTATATTTATCAAATAAAATAATTTAAGAGCTTAGTCAGAACCATTATCATTTAGTCCCGCTATGTCTATAGCGGGACTTTTCTATTCTGCCATTCGTAGAAACCCGGTAAGGGCAACAAATTCTGGATTAAGGGCATCCCCCATTACCCTTAAAAGCAAATAATATCCACAGCCAAACGATCCCCAGCTTACAGTATTTTGTATTTTTCATATGTATAGATATAGAGTTTAAATTTTCGTATTAGCCGGAGCATAACCGGTTCGGGACAGGCTCATGAACAGATTTAAAACAAATACTTTGCTGCAAAAGCCCTGGCTATGGGGGCTACTGGTCTCTATCCTGCTGGCAACTTCCTGTATTATTATTTTTTGGCCATTCAGCGAACACAGTACGATGTTCCCTTTGCTGGTGCTTTGGATCACCAGCGCAGTCATTATAGTATATGTAAGTTGTGTGCCGGATCATTTGCAGCGGTTGGCAAAAACAGAAAGGCTGGAAAAACGGAACCGGGCGATCGTGGATGCACTGCCGGATATGGTTTTTATCATCAACCGCGAGGGTCGCTATATTGACTTCAACGCATCTGCTGACTATCATAACCTGGTGAACCCGGAACAATTCCTCTCCAAAAAAGTATCGGATTTTTTATCGCCGTCACTGGCCGCCGAAACAATGGCATATATAGAAAACGTGTTACAATGCGGTGAGCCCTCCATTCATTATTACCGGTTGGAAGTTGGCGAACAGTCACGCAGTTATGAATCCCGTTATGTGCTGCATGGTAAAGATGATGTGATGGTACTGGTACGTGATGTTACCGACATGAAAAAAATTGAGCAAAGGCTCAGGGAAAGTGAATCCAAGTACCGTACATTGGTGGACCTGGCTACAGACGGCATCTTCATTGCAAATTTCCAGGGCAACATTTTAGTAGTAAACCCGGCAGGTTGCAAACTATCCCAATATACCGAAACGGAATTATTGAAGATGAGATTTCACGACCTGGCAGTAGCCGAAGAATTGATGATCATGCCTTTTAAGCTGGCCGAGATCGCTTCCGGCAAAACCGTTACTGCCGAGAGAAAAATGAAGGGAAAGGATGGCCGGATCATTGATGTGGAGGTAGCGGCGCGATTGATTGCGCCTAATAAAGTCCTTTCATTTGTGAGAGATATCACTGAACGAAAACAAGCAGAGAACGAATTGCTGAGATCAAAGGAACACCTTCGGCAACTCAC
>DASSFT010000488.1:0-2268 GCA_035694045.1 Chitinophagaceae bacterium | reverse complement strand
GTATGGCGCCTGCCTGTATCATACGCTGAATAGCTCTTTCGTGAGATTCCTTGCTCATGGCCGCAGAAGCATCGGCAATAAAGTACACTTCATAACCTGCTTTCAGCGCAGATAGTACTGGGTATGCCAGGCATACGTCTGTCCAGAGACCCGCAAAAACAAGTTTTTTATTACCAGTTGCGATCACCGCTTCGCGAGCCTTGTCATCTTCCCAAAAATTCGTGCTGCTACGGTCATACACTGGTTCATCAGGATAAAATTGACTCAGTTCACTCAGTAGCGGGCCAGCAAATGTCTTTTCTCCAATGCTGCTTAGGATAACCGGTATTTCATAAATTTTTGAAAGATATCCAAGGCTGGCCAGGTTGTTTCGCAATTCCAGCCTGGATGTTGACTCCGTTGGAAAAACCATTTGGCCTTCATGATCTATCAGTATCAACGTGTGATTCATAGGATTTAATAGCTCCGGACTTTTAAACTCCAGGTGGCCGAATCGCTTGCGGTAATTGGTGTTTGGAATGCTATTGCTTTCGTTTGACATGCTTTTGCTTTTTAATTATTAAGTAATGGTGGAGGATTTGCATTCTATCTTCCACTATCAAACAAAATTACCTGCAGCCAGAACCGGGGTCAATGAACAGATCACGGAAGTCAATGTATATCCTACATAAAAAATAGAAAAACCACATGCTCCTTTATTATTAAGTGCTTGCTCCGTTCGGCCCGGCGTAGAATGTACAATGTTTCCCTTGGTCCATCCATTGTCTTCCGGATCTATCAAAAGTAGTTTTGTGGTGTATCAATACTAAAATAATTCATATGATCACAACTATTGTCTCAACCCGACTCTTCGCCTTGATTTCACACACCAAATTATTCTATATAGTGTTGGCTTGTATTCTTTCCAGCACAACAATAAAAACGTTCTCTCAACAAAACCCCATCGATAGTACAATGAAACAGACTCCAGTAGGTACCTCAAAAATTTGGGGACGAATAGATGGCATCAACATAGAAGGAATGGTGCAAGGCCCTGCAACCGAAGTTGCTCCTCTTCAGATAGCTTGTGTTTTTGAATACACAGAGGGGGATATTTTTATTTCACCTCCAGCTCTCCCTGCGGAATTAAATGGAATGGTGCATCTCGATAAAGCCTTGAATGGATTGATAACTGAAATTCGGCGAAGCGGAAAATTTACAGGGCATGCATTAGAAACGCTATTGATCATTCCACCAAAAGGGGCAATATCTGCCAGCAGGTTATTGTTAATTGGACTCGGCGATCGCAATGCCTTTACTCCGGATTTGATGAAGGAAGTTGGTGTTGTATCCATGCGGGAAGCTTTGCGTTTGGGTGTTAGTCACTACGCAGTTGCTGCCGATATAAAAGACGCAGGAATTGCATCGCCCACTGCTATAGTTGCTGCTAATCTTGTTCGCGGTGCTATATCGGCCTATCGGACTCAAAGCTACTTGAAAGTAAAGGGGATGGGAGGCTTTACTCCCCTAGTCAAACTCACTTTACTGGCGGGGATGAAATTCTTTCTTGATGCCGGGGAAGGTATCAGAGACGCTATTTCTGAACTACAATCAAAAAGCCAGTCGACTCTTAGTAACGAATAGCAATTCATAATTACCGATTAATTCTTTTCGCATGGCTTCATCAACTACGGCTTTTGCGCCTCTTAAAGAGTCATTATTTCGCAGGATTTGGGGATCGTCATTCGTTTCCAATATAGGCGCCTGGATGTATAATGTTGGAGTAAGCTGGATGGCTGCCACCATGTCCGCTGCACCTCTTATGATTTCGCTTATGCAGACGGCCTCCTCACTTCCCTCCTTTTTGTTTAGTTACCCGGCAGGTGTAATTTCTGATCGGACAGACAAGCGGAAGCTTATCATTGGCATTCAACTGACGCTTTTTGCAATTGTTGTAATACTGACCATCTTAACAGGGTTAAATTTGTTGAATATCTACCTATTGTTGGTCTTTACTTTTCTCATTGGAACTTGTACAGCCTTCGTTACACCGGTTTGGGATTCTATTATGCCGGAAGTTGTTAGTACGGAAAACTTAAAGCCTGCGATAGCCCTCGAGGGCGTTAATTTCAACCTTGCGAGAGCAGTGGGACCGGCGCTTGGTGGATTTCTCTTAGCAGTCAAAGGCATCTTGTCTGTTTTCATATTTACTGCAATCACTGCCCTTGCCCCGGTTTTTGGTGTCTATAGCTGGAAGAATAAAGCAACTCCGGCGCCGACGGTTTCATT
>DASSFT010000487.1:0-3412 GCA_035694045.1 Chitinophagaceae bacterium | reverse complement strand
GCAGGTGCCGTTTTCTTCAATATATAACCGCTGGCGCCGGCGCTTAATGCCTCAAATATTTTTTCATCTTCTTCATAGACGGTACACATCATGAAATTGGTAGCAGTCATTTGCGGCTTCAGTATTCTCACGCAGTCAATTCCGCTCTCTGTTCCTCCCAGGTTGATGTCCATCAGCACTACGTCGGGTTTGATACCGGGAAGGCTCTCGATAGCTTCCTCAGCGGTACCCATCGTACCGATGCACTGATATCCATCAGACATGATAATGATCTCTTCCAGCGTGGTTCGAAGTTGTTTATTATCGTCTACAATACAGACGGAAATTTCCTGCATTTATCAAAGGTCAGCTTTCAGGCAGATAAAGCCAATACCACGAATAGGTATTTTTAGCGGGGAACATACAGGATATATTTTTCCCGGAAATACTCCAGCGGAAAAATGTCATAAATATCTGTAATGTAGGGGCGAAGACCGCTCTGTTGGGTTTCTTCGGCCAGGTCTCCGCCTTTCAGACAAATAAGACCCGGTCGTGTATCGGTTGCCGGCTGCCGGCCACTCAATGCCGAACCCATAGCTATCGGGTATTGACTATCGACCTGATAACCATCAGGTCTCGATTCCCGTCTCAACAGCGGCTTGCTCCATTTCCAAAGCTCACCCAGCGGAGCCACGGCACGAGAAACAACAAAGTCGAACTTTTTATTCTTTATTTCTTCTGCTCTCGTGTGTTGAATGGTAACGTTTGAAAGCCCGGTTGTTGATACCACGGCTTCTACTACTTTCAACTTTTTTGCAATGCTGTCGGCCAGGTGAAATTTTACCTCCGGGAAAAGAATGGCCAGTGGTATTCCCGGGAATCCGCCACCCGTCCCGAGATCAAGTATCTCGGATCCAGGCTGGAATTCAAAGACCGCAGCGATACTTAGTGAATGCAGAACATGCTTTTCATAAAGACCATCGATATCTTTCCGGGAAATGACATTGATCTTTTCATTCCATTCCCTGTAAACAGGTTCCAGCGCCTGCAACTGATTAAGTTGCGTAGGAGTAAAATCAGAAAAGTATTTTAGAATAATTTCCATTGAATGTACACAGGCCTTTACCCTCAATTCCACGTTTTGCGTGGCTTTTTCCATAACGACGGAAAGAAGATAATATAATATAAGAACATCCAGATATCCAGCGCCAGAAACCAGGGCCAAAGGTCCTGTTCTTCCATTTTCTTCATCGACTTGTATAAAACATAACCCTGTATCAATACACGTAATCCAAAAAGACCGACAGCAATTCTCCAGTCATAAAATATTATAGTGGCAGCCAGTAAAGGATAAAAAAGAAATTGGGTTGCGGTGTATAGCCCCAGCAGGAATTTATGTTTGCGTTTATAAAACTTGGCTGTAGTATAATGTCTTGCTTTTTGTTTGCGCCAGTCTCTCCATGTCTTTTTCGGATTGGAACGGGTGATTGCTTCCGGATCAATGATGACAGCTGTATTCTTCCCTGTCGCGACTTTATTGATAAAAAGATCATCATCCCCGCTCGGAATATGATTGATGGAAGAAAATCCCTTGTTTCGCAGGAACAGATCTTTTTTATAAGATAAATTCCGGCCAACACCCATGTACGGGATGCCAGCCAATGCATACGAAAGGTATTGCAGACCTGTATGAAAAGATTCAAAACGGATCAGCTTATTCAATAAACCGGGCCGTTTGTGATAAGCGCCATAACCCAACACAATCTCGATGTCATCTTCATAGGCATCCTGCATTTTCTGTATCCAGTATTCGCTGGCTGGCACACAGTCGGCATCGGTCAGTAGCAAAACTTCGTGTTTTGATTCCTTGATACCGATAGATAAAGGGTATTTTTTCCCGGAGATCAACTTGGCTTCCTGTGTCAGCTCGATTATATTCAACGATTTGAATGTCTTTTTTAATTCCTGCAATATATATTTTGAATCGTCTACAGAATTGTCATTGACAGCTACCACTTCATAGGTGCTTCGATAGGTTTGTACGAGTACGCCGGGAAGATTGCGGGCGAGATTTTCATCTTCATCCCGAGCGCATACAATGACCGAGACAGGGTGTTGCTGACTTTTGAGTTTTTGCTTTTGCTTATAGAAGGCTACACGGCTGAAAAACCAGGTGTAATAAAAGACCTGGATGGTGGTAACAGCCGCGAAACAATAAAAAATTATTTGTTCCCAGTTAGTAAGTGGCATAACCGCGAAGGTACAGGAAATAAATTCCAAGAAGGCAAGCACTAAGAACCAAGTAAGCACCAAGGATCAAACATCAATCGCCATTACGGCGGGTTGTGATTTCGGATTTTTTCCCGATCCTTCGCTTCGCTCAGGACTATCGGGATCGAATTTATTTGTCCCGCAAAATTGCGGGATTGTGATTTGGTTCTTGGAGCTTAGCCATATACCTTGCATTTATGGCAGCTTTAAGCTTTCAACTGCAGCATAACGACAAAGATTCCAGGGCAAGAGCCGGGAAAATAACTACAGATCATGGCGAAGTCCTGACACCCATCTTTATGCCGGTGGGAACTGCCGGTAGTGTCAAGGCAGTAACCCAGCAACAATTAGTGGACGATGTAAAAGCGCAGATCATTCTTGGCAATACCTATCATCTTTACCTGCGACCAGGCCTGGAGGTACTGGAAAAAGCGGGAGGTCTCCATCGCTTCAATGGATGGAATAAACCGATCTTGACGGATAGCGGGGGTTACCAGGTTTTTTCATTGGCCGGTACCCGCAAAATAAAGGAGGAAGGCGTTACATTTCAATCGCATATTGATGGCTCCAAACATTTATTTACGCCGGAGAACGTAATAGATATTCAGCGGACTATCGGTGGCGATATCATCATGGCCTTTGATGAATGTCCCCCGGGTGGCTGTGAAATGAAATATGCGGACACATCTCTTAAACTTACCAACAGGTGGCTGGACCGTTGCTTCGACCGCTTTGCTGCAACTTCGGATAAGTATGGGTATACTCAAAATCTCTTTCCCATTGTTCAGGGCGGAACATATAAGGATCTCCGTAAACAGTCCTGCGAATATGTTGCCTCCAAACAGGCCACCGGTAATGCTATTGGCGGTTTAAGCGTGGGCGAGCCCGAACCGGTGATGTATGAGATATGCGACTGGTGCTGCGATCACTTGCCAAAGGATAGACCGCGCTATCTCATGGGAGTTGGTACTCCCTGGAATATTCTTGAATGCATTGGCCTGGGTGTGGATATGTTTGATTGCGTAATGCCCACCCGTAACGGGCGCAACGCGATGCTATTTACGACGGAAGGAGTCATTAATATTGACAATAAAAAATGGGAGTTCGATTTTTCGCCCATCGACAAAGGGTTGCCCTGCGAAACCAGTAACTATTATTCAAA
>DASSFT010000486.1:0-3530 GCA_035694045.1 Chitinophagaceae bacterium | reverse complement strand
TGGCTTTGGCAGCAGCAAAACCCAACAGGCAAATAGCCAGTAAAAGGATCTTAGGTTTCATGCTATTACTTTTTAAGTTGTAAAACTGGTTTACATTACATATATCCCGTATGCGATATAAAATTAGTGGATTTTAACCGGATTAGCCAAAGCGGCCGTAAATTCCTCCCACAATTTTCTGACAATCACACCCGCCGGCAGGATTTCACCTAGTAAAGAACTCACTTGCCCGATCTCCAGCTCACCTTCTTCGAGATCGCCTTCAAACATGCCCTGTTTAGCTCTTGCTCTTCCCAATAACGTTTTAAGTTCATCGGGTGTTGCCCCTCTCCATTCGGCTGCCTGTATTTTTGTATAAAATTCATTTTTTATTAACCTTACAGGCGTCAGCTGTTTCATTGTAAGGACGGTATCGCCTTCCTGAGAGCTGATTACTTTTTCTTTAAACCCGATGTGCGAAGAAGCTTCTTCACTCGCCACAAACCGGCTCCCTAGTTGAACTCCCTCCGCCCCCATCACCATTGCAGCCAGCATTTGCCTGCCGTTTGCTATCCCCCCGGCGGTTATCACGGGGATCTTTACCGCATTCACTACCGCAGGCGTCAACACCATGCTCGTTGTCTCCTCCCTCCCGTTGTGACCGCCGGCCTCAAACCCTTCCGCTACTATTGCATCGCAACCCGCTTCCTGTGCTTTACGGGCAAATTTGCTGCTGCTTATCACATGAACTACCGTAATGCCTCTCTCCTTTAAGACGCCTGTCCAGGTCATTGGGTTACCGGCAGAAGTAAAAACAATTTTTACACCCTCTTCAATTATGACCTGTATATGCTTGTCGATATCGGGATAAAGCAAGGGTACGTTTACACCAAAGGAACGGGCGGTAGCGGATTTGCACTTTCGGACATGTTCTCTTAAGACATCCGGGTACATACTTCCGCTGCCTATCATCCCCAATCCGCCTGCATTACTGACCGCACTGGCTAGCCGCCAGCCGCTGGCCCAGATCATGCCGGCCTGGATGATTGGGTAGTCGATGTTGAAAAGTTTGGTAATGCGGTTCGAGAAGTTCATGCAGGTAAAGATACTGGATACTGGATTCTGGATGCTCGATGCCGGATGCAAACTAGTTACCGGATGTTCAATTCTGCACTTAGCATCTAGTATCTAGCATCCAGCATCTAGTATCATCCTAAATCAATACTTGTATTATCCCCTATATTCAACTGCCGCGTCTCACCGCGGAGCCCGGAATCGCTACCGATTAATGAGTCTTCCAGTACTATATCATACAGGTTGGAAAATGAACCTACGATCGAATCCCGCACAATGGAATAATTGATCGTTGTATTATCACCGATGGTGACGTTGGGGCCAATAATTGAATTCTTGATATCGCATCCTTCACCGATACTGACCGGGTAAATGATCACAGTGTTTTCAAAATGGTGATCTTTTCCATTTTGTGGAGCGAACTTTCTCAGCAGCGTGGCATTGGACTCGAGGAGAGTTTCTTTTCTGCCGCAATCAAACCAGCTGTCGACTTTAAATGCCTTGAATTTTGCGCCCTGGCGTAACATACAATCCAAAGCGTCGGTCAGGCTATACTCGCCATGTGTGCGCAGACCTTGCAGGAAATTGTTTTCGAGACATTGAAATAAAAGCTCTGCCTCCTTTATCTTATAAATACCCACCAGGGCCATATTCGATTTTGGTATTTGAGGCTTCTCCACTACATGATCGATATAACCATGTTCATTTATTTCTGCTACTCCAAATTCCCTTGGATCATCCACTTTCCTGACACCGATCATTGAATCGGGGCTACTGGCCACTTCTTTTACATCGTACTCACAGATCGTATCACCAAGCACCACGAAAACCTCGTCATTATTTACAATACCTCTTGCCAAATTGATTGCGTGGCCGATGCCCTGCCGGTCGATTTGCTGAACATAATGGGCTTGAAGCTCAGGGTATTTAGCTTCCACATAATCCCTGATCTTATCCCCGAGGTAACCAACAATAAAAATAAATTCAGTGATACCTGCCTCCCGTAACTGATCGATAATAATGCTTAGAACAGTCTTTCCGGCTAGCGGAATGAGAGCCTTGGGTTGAGTATAACTATGGGGACGCAGCTTGGTCCCTGCGCCTGCTACTGGTATAATTGCCTTCATTGATTGTCGAAAAAGCCCGTGAAAGTAGTGAATTTTAAATGAATAAAAATTTATCCGGTAAAACCTTTAACATTGATCACACACTTATTTTTGCATAGTAATATGAGAGCTACCAGGCTCGTGCTTTTGTCATCGCCTGTTGCACAGCACAATGACCGCGCCTCCGACCCTGATTTCGCTTAAAACCCTTAAACCTTTCAACTGTTAAACCGTTAAACTTTTAAACCTTTCAACCACTAGCGTTCAAAAAGACTCAAACCTGTAATTTATGAAACTGGCAAACTTACCAACACAAAAGGATACTGCTGTTTTTGACCTGTTACGCAAAGAGCTCGATCGCCAACGCAATGGCATTGAGCTGATCGCATCCGAGAACTTCACTTCATTCCCGGTATTGCAGGCAATGGGTACCTGTCCCACGAATAAATATGCAGAAGGTTTTCCTGGCAGGCGATATTATGGAGGCTGCGAAGTAGTTGATGAAATTGAAACATTAGCTATTGAAAGGCTTAAAGCTGTGTTTAATGCTAGTTGGGCAAATGTGCAACCTCATAGTGGTGCCCAGGCTAATGCAGCTGTTTTCTTAGCCTGCGTAAAACCGGGAGAAAAGGTATTGGGGCTCGATCTTAGTATGGGTGGACATCTGACACATGGCAGTCCCGCCAATTTTAGCGGCAAAAATTTTCATGCGCTATTTTATGGTGTAAAAAAAGAAACGGGGATGGTGGATTATGACCAGTTGGAAGCAACTGCATTGAAGGAAAAACCCAAGATGATCATTTGCGGCGCTTCTGCCTATAGCCGTGATTGGGATTATAAACGTATCCGCGAAGTAGCCGATAAGATCGGCGCGGTGATTATGGCCGATATTGCCCATCCTGCCGGCCTGATCGCTAAAAACCTACTGAACGATCCCTTCGAACATTGTCATATCATTACTTCAACCACGCATAAAACGCTCAGGGGTCCCCGGGGCGGCATCATCATGCTTCGTCATGATTTCGAAAATCCCTGGGGTATTAAAGATCCTAAAGGCAATACACGAACAATGAGCCAGTTGCTGGATCTTGCCGTTTTCCCGGGTACGCAAGGTGGACCGTTGGAACATATTATCGCTGCAAAAGCAGTTTCATTTGGCGAGATACTTTCGGATGATTTTACAAACTATGGCAAACAGATCCTTTCAAATGCACAGGCTATGGCAAACGCTTTTGTATCGAGAGGCTACGACCTTATAAGCAATGGCACCGATAACCATCTTATGCTGATCGACCTTCGCAACAAGAATCTTACAGGGAAGAAAGCACAGGAAACATTGGACAAAGCACACATTACACTTAACAAAAATGC
>DASSFT010000485.1:0-2691 GCA_035694045.1 Chitinophagaceae bacterium | reverse complement strand
ATACTGGAAAGGTATTTTGCCTGCTTCCGTTTCTTTGGCGCTGCTGTTCCAATCTATCCATTTGGGCAAATTGTTTTGTGAATGGTCCTGGGCCAGGCTTTCGGTAACCAACCAGTACTCATGCTGTTCAATATCGTTTTTCAGAAGTTGGTGAGCAAGGATAATGTCTTTGCCAATCAGTTTGCTGAAATTTTTAACGGTATAGCCGGTAAATTCTCCGTAATGCGTGATGACCTTTAAGGAAAGCTCGCTCGCTGACTTACAGGCAATGCACTGGCAGATTCGCCGGCGTTCATAAGCAGCGAGATGGCGGTGGAAATCGCAGAACATTTTTTCTACCTGCTGGCAGATATCTTTAAGCTCCGGAGCATCTCCGTATTTATAAAACAGAATGGCATCGCCTTCAATCTCGGAGATCTCGAGTCCTATTTGGTTGGAATTGATCAGAATTTCCAGCAATTCCTGGATAATATAGCGGCTGTGTTCAATTTCTGTTTGATTGACAAACCGGGTAAAACCGCTAATGTCGGGAATAAAAATAAGTCCCCTGTTGTCCATGGTTTCTAATTTAGAGTTAATGCACGGCTTGTTGCGATGGCTTTTTGCGTACGCTGAATGTACGAAATAAATGAAATGACAGTTTCCGGGAATACCCGGATTTCATGCGAGAGACTTTTCAATTATCCTGTTCCATGGACCGCAACTTATGATCATTTTCAATCAGGTGCTGCCTGATCTTTGAGAGTTCAAGTGAGCTGTTCCTGTCATCAATACTGCCAGTTGCTTTCCGGGCTGCTGTATCTACGCTGAGCCAGTAGGTGCCGCAGATGCTGATCCAGTAATCACCTTTTTTTTCATCACCCGATCTTCGGCCGGTGCTATCAAAAGCAATGACATAATAGTTGCCTTCTTTGAATGCAGAAAGATAAGGGCGGCAAAGTATTCCATTATCGCCCCATACCGTGATCAGTCTTCTTTTTTCCTGTCCTTTATAAAGATCAACCAGCTCTGCTTCCATGGACAGAGGTGTTTTTATATCAGATATATTTTGATAGGAAAGGAACCGGTTTACTTTAACGAGCGAGACCAACGCTGCCTTAGGCGCTACCGTAAGAAAAGGCCCATTGCTGTTGCATTCGCAGGCGGGCGCAAGTTGTTTCGCCTGGGGAAAGATTAGCCAAAAGCCTAGCAAAGTTGTTATCCTGCGCATAGAAACCTAATGATGTCGATAAAGAAAATTTACACTCCTTCGACAGGTCGTCCAGTTTTCGCCTTGCGTAAAGGTTCTCGCAATCCCGCCATTGGGCGGGACGGCGACGCAACGGATTCCAAAAAATTCCGACTTCATTGTCCCGCAATATGCGGGATAGCGTGAATTGAAATTTCAAAACAGGACACTACGCTCCGGGTGCTATTTTTTTGACAGGGCAATAATATCCTTTGCCTCGAGAATGTTTTTTTCATAGCCCCCGGTTGCAGCATTGATCATGGCGAGACCGATCTCTTTTAATTTGACGACTGTCCCGCCGAACAATTGTATAACGGGAATAAGCCAGCCCAAGTATTTGTAAAAGCTCAAAGTATTTTTCAAACCCCGGGTGGGGCCGATTATACCAGGCCTGAAATTGTATACTGCTTTGAAAGGAAGTTTCATTAGGTCGTTCTCCGTTTTGCCCTTCACTCTTGCCCACATCAATTTCCCGTTTTCATTGGTGCCTGCCCCGGAGATGTAGCAGAAAGTCATGCCGGGATTGCGGTTCACCAGGGTGGTGGCAAAATTCATTGTCAGCAGGTAAGTGAGCTTATAATACTCCGGCTCTTTCATGCCAATAGATGAGACACCGAGACAAAAGAAACAGGCATTATAACCGGTCAGCTGGTTTTCAATTGTGGCCAGGTAAGTAAAATCCGGTTGAATGATCTCTTTCAGTTTGGAATGAGTGATGCCGCAGGGCTTTCTTGTGACAACCAGCACTTCTTCCACATCATCATGCTGGAGGCATTCATGCAAAACGCCTTCGCCAACCATGCCTGTGGCACCCGTAAGGATGACTTTTAACTTCATCGTTTATGCGCTGCAATCAAGAGATTCAGCGCGTTTGTTTTAATAGTTCCGTTATTGATGACCGGGAGCTTGCTGATATTCGACAGGCCAAAGTTATCCCTGATCTCAAAGGAAAGCACATATCTTTTTAACGGTATTTCAACCCCTGCACCTCCGCTCAGCCCCAGGTCTGCTTTATCGAAGTAAGCGATATTTTTCCGGATAACTTTCGGGTCATTATTTGTCTGGGTTACGTCGGCCTGGCCGATCAGGTAGCCGATATAAGGTCCCGCGTTGATGAAAAACCTGTATTTCTTACCAAAACTTGCCCTTGCCAGTAGTGGAAGACAGAGATAATCAAACCGGACATGTGATTTAATAGTTGCGGGGTTGCCTATGCTGTCATGTCCAGCGCGCTTTCCAAAGGAAAATCCTTTTCTCTCGAAAGATAAATTTGTTCGAAGGGCCAGGTTTGCATTGATGTTGTATTGAAAAAAGACCCCGATGGTAAAACTCAGCTTCGTTTTTTGCAACTCGTCAAGGATGAGGTTGCCGTGCATGGAAACAAGCGACAAGCCTTTTTCATAGCCTACAGCGAATTTTTTGAGTTGTCCAAACGAAGAGCTGGGAATTAAAAATAGAATGGC
>DASSFT010000484.1:0-6211 GCA_035694045.1 Chitinophagaceae bacterium | reverse complement strand
TATGGAAGTATCGCTCAGCCTGCTGGCAGAAAAGGGTAGCATCAGGATAGCGGGAGAATACATGAATAAAATCGATTATCAAGTGATGGACCAGCAACAGTTGAACGTACTACCCGGCGGCAATGCTAATGACTATGGATTTTATAAAGGGTCTATGAGCAATCATGACAAGATCTATGAGAACCTTGTGAAGGCATTGCATGACGATAACCATCCTTTTGCCAATGCGCTCGATGGATTAAAAACGGTAGAGGCAATCGAAAAAATTTACGATTCTGTTTCTTTGCGATAACGCTGCCTGGCAATTTAGCCATCGACAACCTGTTAAATAGTCAAATTTGAAGCGCATCTACTTTACAGTCACCAATGATCTTACTTATGACCAGCGAATGCATCGTATCTGCACATCACTGGCGGAAAACGGTTATTGCGTAATGCTTGTAGGACTAAAACTGCCAGGTTCCACGCCTCTCAACCCCGAAAAATTCAGGCAAAAAAGGATCCGGTGTTTTTTCAAGGCTGGGAAAGCGTTTTACGCAGAATACAACATTCGTCTTTTCTTCTTCTTTCTGTTTAAGAAAATGGATGCTGTTTGCGCCATTGACCTGGACACCATTCTCCCCTGTTACTATATTTCCAGGTGGAAAAGGATTCAACGCATCTATGATGCACACGAATTATTCACCGGTCTCAAAGAAGTCGAGACAAGACCCCGCATTAAGAAATTCTGGACGCGGATAGAAAAAAGAATGGTGCCAAAGTTCAGGTTGGGTTATACGGTAAGTGAAAGTATCGCCGATGAATTTAACCGGCGCTATGGAGTTCACTATGCTGTAGTCAGGAATATTACACGACTGAAAGAATTTGATGCGGCCATACCCGGCGAAAAATTCCTTTTATACCAGGGTGCTGTCAACGAAGCCCGGGCATTCGAGCATCTGATCCCGGCGTTGAAATGGATAGACTATAAGTTGGTAATATGTGGCGATGGAAATTTCATGGAGCAGTTGAAACAGCTTATAACAAACAATGGGGTCGAAAATAAGGTAGTATTGAAAGGAATGTTGCCTCCTGGTGAATTATGGGTCATTTCCCAAAAAGCGGCACTTGGTCTATGCATCGCCGAAAACACAGGAATTAACCAGTATCTTGCCCTCCCGAATAAATTTTTTGACTATATACATGCGGGTCTGCCACAAATCGCCATGAAATTCCCCGAATATGTGCGGATCAACCAGCAATTTGAAGTAGCCGTGCTGATCGCCGATACTGATCCCAAAAGAATTGCTGATACGGTAAACAATTTGCTTCACGATGATGTTTTATACCATAGATTAAGGGAGAACTGTCTGAAAGCCCGGCAGGTACTGAATTGGCAGCAGGAGGAGAAAAAGCTGCTTGACTTTTATCAATCTGTTTTCAATCAGTGACGAAATACTTACATATGGTATGCCTGGACGTTCCCTGGCCAGCGGATTATGGCGGCGCCATTGATATGATGAACCGTATCAAGACGTTGAAAAAACTGGGTGTCGGCATTCATCTTCACTATTTCAGCTATAATGAACGTGGTACTCCCAATGAGCTAAATCAATATTGCGAAACCATCAATGTATATAACCGGGAAACTGGCCACCGGGGGTTTTCTTTTCATTTGCCTTATATCGTTTCTTCCCGCAACAATGAAAATCTTATCGCCAACCTGCAGAAGGATGATCATCCTATCCTGCTTGAGGGTATTCATTGTACCGGGATTCTTTCTCACCTGGATACCAGCCAACGAAAGATCGTGGTAAGGATGCATAATGAAGAAAGTGCATATTACAAAGAGCTGGCCCGTTCAACAAGAGGGTTTTTAAAAAAATTATACTTCTATAACGAAAGCAGGCTTTTAAAAAAATACAATCATCATTTACCGGATAGCTGTACTTATGCCTGTGTTTCGGATAATGATATAAAAGTTCTGAAAAATGAGTATTCGCTGCCGAATGTTGAGTTTCTTCCAACCTTCCCTGCCTGGCAGCGAGTATGCAGCGAAGAAGGAGTTGGAAATCTTTGCTTATATCATGGCAATTTATCGGTGCCTGAAAATGAAGAAGCGGCTTTGTGGTTAATATGCAAGGTGTTCACCCGGGTAAGAGTGCCTTTTGTAATAGCCGGGAAAAAACCTTCCAGGCGATTGCAGAAGGTCGCCCATCTCTGCCAGCACACCTGTCTTGTGGCCGATCCTACAGAAACGGAAATGAATGATCTCGTGCGTAAAGCCCATATCAATGTGCTTCCCTGTTTCAATAAAAATATTACCGGCATCCGGCTCAAACTATTACATGCATTGTACCAGGGACGGCATTGCGTAGTGAATGATCCGATGGTCGCCGGCACCGGCCTTGAACCCGCCTGTCATATCGCAACTAATGCAAACGCCTTTGCATCCATTATAGCCCAATTATATCACCAGCCTTTTGGAGAAGAAGAAATAAGATTGAGAAAGCAGTTGCTTTGCGCCACATACGATAATGAAAAAAATTCGAAGCGGCTTATTCAATGGTTATGGTAGCATTGTCCGACACCTTGCCTTTTTCGGTCCTTATCATCCGGGCAGGAAATTTCTGAACAACAATATAGTCATGTGTTGCCATCACTACGGCGGCATTAAAATCCCGGGAGATATGGAACAATAGATTCATGATCTCATCCGAAGTTTCCGGATCCAGGTTGCCGGTAGGCTCATCGGCAAGGATCAGTTGAGGAGAATTGAGTAAGGCTCTCGCAATATCCACGCGTTGCTGCTCTCCCCCACTCAATTCAAAGGGCATTTTGAAGCCCTTGGATTTCAGCCCGACTTTATTCAGCACATCCATGATCTTTTCATCCATCATTTTTTCATTCGTCCAACCCGTAGCCCTTAAAACAAATTTGAGATTGTTGTTGACATCCCTGTCGGTCAATAGCTGAAAGTCCTGGAAAACGACACCGAGATTACGGCGGAGATACGGAACCTTTTTCCAATCCAGGTTGCGAAGATTATAGGTAGCCACAATTCCCTCACCTTCCGTCAATGGCAATTCACCGTATAAAGTTTTCAGGAGACTGGACTTGCCCGTACCGGTCTTACCTACCAGGTACACAAATTCCCCCTTGTTAACGTTCAGGTTTACATCCTGCAGTATGAGATTATTTCCCTGGTAAATATTGGCGTGCCTTAATTCGATAATCGGTTCTGCCATCATCATTTATTTGCTGCAAAATAACGTAAGAAAACCCGGAGACGGATAAATTTTTTATTAAAACTAAATTTTTAGTTTGTAAACTAAGAAATTAGTTTTAGCTTCGGTTTACAAATTTAAAAAATGAAACCACTCACCAAAGCAGAAGAGCAAGTAATGCAGGCATTGTGGAAACTTGACAAAGCATTTCTCCGTGAAATTGTCGAAGCAATGCCCAATCCCAAGCCGCACCAGAACACGGTAGCTACTCTTCTTAAAATTTTGGCTGAAAAAGAATTTGTCGGTATTACGGTTATCAGCCGCCATCATCAATATTATCCTCTTGTATCGAAGGACGAGTATTCGAAAAGAAGCATGAAACAACTGGTTAAAGGATACTTCGAGGGCTCATTCAGCAATGTAGTATCATTTATGGTACGAGAGAACAATCTTTCGGTAGAAGAATTGGAAACGCTGCTCCAACAAATCAAAAAACAACAAAACCAGAAGAAATGAATCCTGTCTTGTTTTACCTGCTCCAGGTTATCATTGCCTCAGGTATCCTGTATGGATATTATCACCTGCTATTGCGGAATAAACGGTTTCACCAGTATAACCGGTTTTACCTGATTGCATCTGTTGTCATAAGTATTATTATTCCTTTCCTGCATATACCGGTTTATTTTAGCAGGGACGAGATACATTCCCCGGTAATATGGCAAACCCTGCAAACAATATCGTATGCTTCCCCGGCAAATGAAACGGTGGGGCCGGTAATCCCACAACCGGCTGAAAAACCAGGTATCAACTGGCAAACTGTTCTGTACATCATTTATATAATCGCCATAACGGTATTGGTATTGCGCACGCTGACTTCCCTGTACAGGCTAAAAAAGATCATAAAAAATAACCCGGTTGAAAAATTAGATGGGATATATTTTATTTCTACCATAGAGCCCGGGACTCCTTATTCTTTTTTTAAATGGCTGTTCTGGAACAAGAAGATCGAATTGCATTCGGCAAAAGGAGAGCAAATATTCCGGCATGAAGTGTTCCATATACAACAGAAACACAGCCTCGATATTATCTTCCTGGAACTGGTTTCAGCTTTGTTCTGGATCAACCCCTTCTTTCACCTGATTAAAAAGGAGCAAAAAGCCATCCATGAATTTCTTGCCGACCAGTTCGCTTTGCGCAAATGTGACCGGTGGGAATATGCTGAACTGCTGCTTATGCAGGCGCTGCAAACGGCCCAGCGGCTGGTCAATCCGTTTTTCCATAACCAGATTAAAAGACGTATAGCCATGATAACAAATCCATCAAAAACAAGTCACCGGTATTTAAGAAAATTGCTGGTGTTGCCGGTCACCGCTTTTGTTGTCGTTCTTTTTGCCTTCCAGTACAGGCATACCAACGACTCCCTGGTAAACCGTGCAGATGAAAACATCACTATTGTAATAGATGCGGGCCACGGCGGAGTTGATCCCGGAGCCAAAAGCCCGGACAATCGCTTCACGGAGGCAGAAATAAATCTTGCAATCGCTAAAATGATCAAAGCATTGGCTGGTGAATACAACATCAATGTGGTCATGACAAGAGAGAATGATCATTTACCGGGCGATGCTACTGAGATAACAAAAGGCCTCGAAAACCGTGTAAAGATTGCCAACAACATAAACCCTTTTGTGCTTGTTTCAATTCACCTCAATAGTTCATTATCGCAAGACAAAAAGGAGTTTTCCGGTGTTGACGCCTTTATTTCCAAAAATAAGTATGATGCATACAATGAAAAACTGGCTTCGGCCATCCTCGGCGAGATCGCCGGCATATACAGGACACGGATGGAGATACAAAATCGCGATCACGGTGTATTCGTTTTAGAAAATACCTCCTGCCCTTCCATCCTCCTCGAATGCGGATACATTAGTCATCCTGATGACATCGCTTTTATTACGTCACACCCCAACCAGGAGAAAATGGCAAGAGCGATCCTGGCCGGTATTGTAAAATTTGCCAATGATAAAGCAAGTGTTAAGGAAGATTCCCTTCGTGACACAGTGCCCCAGGCACCCGAGGTTATTTACCAGGTAGTAAAGGCACCGGCAAAAAAATCTCCCACTGCCGAACAGCTGAAAACATGGATGGATGCGAAAACCTATGGTGTCTGGGTTGATGAAAAGAGGATCGGCAATGCAGAGCTGGGAAAATACAAACCCTCCGAGTTTGGTTATTACAATGTAAGCAAACTGGAAAAAAATGCGAGGAATTATGGCAAACATTACTACCAGGTAGATTTAATGACCCACAAATACTATGAAAAATCCTTTCCAGGTGGCAAAGCAAAGATCATAAAGATGATACGGTATGACTCATCATATCGTCCTCCCATCATTGAGAAAGTCGAGAAATCTCTCCAGGGCTATAAGTTAAAGTTGATAGACGAGAAAACACATGTTGACTCAACCCATCCCCTGATCGTCATTGACGGAAAGCAAATGCCCGGCCTCACAATAGCCAAAATTGAGGGTCAAATCAACGTCAACGATATTCTGTCAATCAATGTTTTTAAAGACGGGGAGGCTACAGCAAAGTATGGACAGGCCGGAAAACACGGAGTGATAGATATCGTTACAAAGAAAAATAAACAAGTGCAAGCCGTAGAGGTATGGGTGCAGGATGTAGCTGATGACAAAGATGATAATGTAATTTTTGAAAAGTCCGAAATAGAACCTTCTTTTCCCGGCGGGTCCACGGTCTGGATGAAATATTTTGAAAGAAA
The DNA here is from genome assembly GCA_035694045.1 of Chitinophagaceae bacterium. Lineage (GTDB taxonomy): Bacteria > Bacteroidota > Bacteroidia > Chitinophagales > Chitinophagaceae > VBAT01. Next base: position 226 of record DASSFT010000484.1, on the reverse strand, counting down.
TTTAAACCCGGATGTGCCGGTGGAAAATAATGCTCCCGAGGGAAGTTACACAGTATGGGTTCAGTTTGTTGTTAAAAAAGACGGGAGCATCAGTGATGTCAAAGCTCTGACCAATCATGGATTCGGAATGGAGCAGGAAGCGATACGTTCGATAAAAAACGGCCCGAACTGGTTACCGGCGATTCAAAACGGCCGCAAAGTGAATGCATTTAGAAAGATGCAATTA
>DASSFT010000483.1:0-7603 GCA_035694045.1 Chitinophagaceae bacterium | reverse complement strand
ATGAAGGCGAACCCTTCCGGATGTCAATCACAACATCGAGTATTTCTCCCTCCAGTACCCGTATCAGTTTGGCCTGTGCATGTGGGTTAAGCTGGTAATGCAGTCCGCGTATGACACCGTAGGCAGAAGAAGATTCATTATCCTGTACAAAATGCGCATTTACCCCGATCGTCGAAAAGCTCTTTTCATTGTACGATTCAAAAAAGTATCCCCGGCTATCTTCGAAGACCTTCGGCTCAAAAACGTAAAGGCCGGAAATATCAGTAGCAACAAACGGCATGTTAAAAGCTCCAGTAATTTCTGTTATTTATCTTACCGCGATAGATCCCTTTCAGGTCGGCAATCACGGCATGAGGCTTGGTGATACTGCTAAAATAAGCATCATCCAATGCGATAAAATCTTTGTGTGGCACGGAAATGATCACAGCATCATAATCATTGGCAATATTTTTCACCAGGCCGAACCCGTATTCATGGTTGAGCTCATCGGAATCGGCGTAGGGATCCTCCACGTCTACATTCACATAGAACTCTTTCAGTGCTTTGACCACATCGCTGACTTTTGAGTTGCGTATATCGCTCACATTTTCCTTGAAAGTAGCCCCCTTGATCAGCACCTTGGAAGATTTCACGTCGCCACTGTTCCTGATAATGTGCTGGATGATCTTTTTCGCCACGTATTTCGCCATATTATCATTTATGTTGCGGCCTGCCAGTATCACTTCCGAATGATAACCGAGCTCTTTAGCTTTATGCGTCAGGTAATAAGGGTCTACACCGATACAATGCCCGCCTACAAGACCTGGCTGGAATTTCAAAAAATTCCATTTGGTACCGGCAGCCTCCAACACTTCATAGGTATTGATCCCTATCTTATCAAAAATGATGGACAGCTCATTCATCAAAGCTATGTTAAGATCGCGTTGTGTATTTTCAATGATCTTGGCAGCTTCAGCCACCTTGATTGAAGAAGCGCGGTGAACTCCAACATGCACCACCAATTCGTATACTTTAGCTATCTGGTCCAGTGATTCAGCATCACATCCCGATACCACTTTTATGATCTTGGCCAGCGTATGCTGCTTGTCACCCGGGTTGATACGCTCCGGCGAATAACCCAATTTGAAATCCTTTATATTCTTTAGCCCGGATAACTTTTCGATGATGGGCAGGCAATCTTCTTCGGTACAACCGGGATAAACGGTGGATTCATAAACAACATAGTCACCATTCTTGATCACTTTACCAATCGTTTCAGAAGCACGCTGCACGGGAACAAGGTCAGGAACATTATGATCGTCAACGGGAGTAGGTACGGCTACAATAAAGAATTTCGCTTCTCTCAATTCGTCCAGAGAATTTGTAAAACATATGTCGCAACCTTCAAAATCTTTTTTCTCCAGTTCATTGCTGGGATCAACGCTATTCTTCATCATTTCGATTCGCTTAGCATTGATGTCAAAGCCGATCACGGATATTTTCCGGGCAAATTCCAACGCGATAGGCAGGCCAACGTATCCCAGCCCGATCACAGCCAGTTTTGCCTTTTTGTCAATTAACTCCTGGTACATGTAAGGTTTTAGTTTAGTGATTGTTTTCTTTATTTCATGCTAACAAACTCTTTGGGCAGTTTGTACAGATCTTCTTCCGGCAACGACCTGAAATAATCATAAGTGATCTTTAATCCTTCTTTACGTTTCACCTTCGGCTCCCAGTCCAATAATGCCTTAGCCTTGGTAATATCCGGCTGGCGCTGTTTGGGATCGTCTACCGGCAATTCTTTGAAAGCGATCTTTACTTTATGATTCGTCAGTTCCAGGATTTCCTTTGCAAAATCCAATAACGTGATCTCATCCGGGTTACCGATATTCACTGGCAAATGATAGTCGCTCATCAGTAGCCGGTAAATTCCCTCAACCAGGTCGTCAATAAAGCAAAAGCTCCTGGTTTGCGATCCATCCCCGAATACCGTCAGGTCTTCTCCTCTTAAAGCCTGCCCGATGAATGCCGGTAGTGCGCGGCCGTCGTTGAGCCTCATCCTCGGCCCGTATGTGTTGAATATGCGAATGATCCTTGTATCTACATTGTGGAAAGTGTGATACGCCATCGTGATGGCTTCCTGGAAGCGTTTGGCTTCATCGTAAACTCCGCGGGGACCCACGGGGTTTACATTGCCCCAATATTCTTCCGTTTGCGGATGCACTAAAGGATCCCCATAAACTTCACTCGTTGAAGCCACCAGTATGGTTGCATTTTTTGCCTTTGCCAGCCCCAGGCAATTGTGTGTTCCCAGCGATCCCACTTTCAGGGTTTGAATCGGAATCTTCAGGTAGTCAATAGGACTGGCGGGCGAAGCAAAATGAAGTATATAATCCAGGTTACCGGGTATGTGGATGAACTTGGAAACATCATGGTGATAAAATTCAAACTGCTCGAGCTTGAAGAGGTGTTCAATATTGCGCAGATCACCGGTGATCAGGTTATCCATTGCCAGAACATGAAACCCCTCCTTAATAAACCTGTCTGACAAATGCGATCCGAGGAAACCGGCAGCGCCGGTAATTAATATACGTTTACGTTTCATACTTTGATTTTAATTAACGACCCTTCTGCCCACGCTTTCATAATGGAACCCGAGGTCTTCCAGGGCAGAGAGGTCAAAAAGATTACGTCCGTCGAAAATAGCTTTGTTTTTAAGCAGGTCACCGATCTTGGTAAAATCGGGCGTCCGGAATTCGTTCCACTCTGTTGCAATGATCAGAGCGTCCGCATTTTTTAAAGTATCGTATTGATTGTTGGCATATTCGATGACATCCCCGATCTGTTTTTTTACATTCTTCATTCCTTCGGGATCAAATGCACTGACAGTTGCTCCTTCTTTCAATAAACTTTCAATGATATACAGAGCCGGTGCCTCCCGGGTATCGTCAGTGTTAGGCTTAAATGCAAGTCCCCACAAAGCAAAATGTTTTCCCTTAAGGTTGTTGTTGAAATATTTTTTGATGCCCGGTAAAAGATGTCCTTTCTGGAGCTCGTTTACAGTCATCACGGCTTTCAGAATCTTAAAGTCGTAGCTGACCTCGTTGGAAGATTTCTCCAGGGCCTTTACATCCTTGGGAAAACAGCTTCCTCCATAACCAATACCCGGGAATAAAAATCTTTTGCCGATCCTTTCATCGCTCCCGATACCGCGGCGGACCATATCAACATCAGCACCCAGCAATTCGCACAGCTTGGCGATTTCATTCATGAATGAGATCTTGACAGCCAAAAATGAGTTAGCTGCATACTTGGTCAGCTCAGCGGAACGTTCATCCATGAATATAACAGGATTGCCCTGCCGCACAAATGGTGCATAGAGATCGTTCATTAATTTCTTTGCCCTGTCGGAACGTGTACCGATTATCACCCGGTAGGGTTTCATGAAATCTTCCACGGCCACACCTTCGCGCAAAAACTCGGGATTACTTACCACATCAAAATCGCCTTTATAATTTTTTGCGATGGCAGCATGCACTTTTTCCGCTGTTCCTACCGGCACAGTGCTTTTATCGACGATCAGTTTATAGTCTGTAAGCATTTGACCAAGATCTTCTGCAACGCCAAGAATATATTTCAGATCAGCCGATCCATCTTCCCCGGGAGGAGTAGGTAATGCCAGGCAAATGATCACGGCATCCTTGATACCCGCTGCGAGATCGGTGGTAAAATTGAGGCGGCCTTCTTTCAGGTTGCGCAAAAATAATTTTTCAAGCCCCGGCTCGTAGATCGTGATCTCGCCATTGCTCAGCATTTTGACCTTGCTTGCATCAATGTCGACGCAAGTCACGTTGTTTCCTGTTTCAGCAAAACAGGTCCCGGTTACCAAACCAACATAGCCAGTTCCAACGACAGCAATTTTCATAATAGAGTTTAGAAGTTGAAAATATAAAATTTAAAATTATCCGCTTGTATATTCCGTTACCTTATCCGTTATAAACTTCAGTTGCTCTTCATCCAGCTCGGTATGCATGGGCAACGAGATCACCCGTTGCGTCAGCCAATCGGTCACCGGCATTGGCCTCGAAGGAACATTGAAGTTTTCAAACATCTTTTGCCTGTGTCCTGGCACAGGATAATAGATCATGGAAGGGATCTTATTATCGGCAAGAAACCTGTTCAGCCCATCGCGATACTTTCCGGGGTCATCCGGCCCATCGATCACCAGCGTGTATTGATGAAACACGTGGTGTGAATAACCTGCCCTGAACGGTATCTTTATTCGCCTATTGTCTGCAAAAGCCTTGTCATAGAAATCAGCCGCCTTTCTTCGCGCGGCGATGTATTCATCCAGGTGTTTCAATTTGATCGCAAGAATAGCCGCCTGGACCGTGTCGAGCCGGCTGTTGCAACCCACGAGATCATGATAATATCTTTTGCTTTGGCCATGGTTAGCGATCATTCTCATTTTTTCGGCCAGCGAGTCATCAGCGGTGAAGATAGCCCCGCCATCGCCAAAAGCACCCAGGTTCTTTGAAGGATAAAATGAAGTGGCCCCGATATGACCGATAGTCCCGGTTTTCTTTTTTGACCCGTCTGGAAAACTAAAATCGCCACCGATCGCCTGTGCATTGTCCTCGATCACGTAGAGTCCATGCTTTTTGGCAATGGACATTATCTCATTCATGGGAGCGCCCTGCCCATAGAGATGAACCGGTACAATCGCTTTGGTCTTCGGAGTAATGGCTTTCTCAAGGTCTGCGGGGTCCATGCAAAACGTGCCGGCATCTACTTCTACGAAAACAGGCGTAAGCCTCAGCAAAGCAATCACTTCAGTGGTCGCTATGTAGGTAAAGGAAGGAGTAATCACTTCATCACCCGGCTGCAGCCCAAGCGCCATCATGGCGATCTGCAAGGCATCGGTCCCATTGGCACAGGGAATAGTATGCTTTATGGACAGGTAAGTGGAAAGATCAGCGGCGAAATCCTGTACGGCCCTGCCATTGATGAAAGCCGAGCTCTCCATCACCTCCAATACCGCATTATCAACCTGCGACTTTATTTTATGATACTGTGTTTTAGTATCCACCATCTGGATTGGACGCATTCACTCGGGGTTTTAAAGGTTTAAAGGTTCAACGTTTAACGGTTTGACAGTTCACTCGGACGACTATTCTTTCAGGGATATAGTTGTGCCACAGCCAACATTTAAACCAGTAAACGATTAAACCATTAAACGTCAAAATTCAGTGGCGCAAAAATAGTAAAATAGCTCTAGTTTAAAAGTTTGCTTTTACATTTGTTGCTTATTGGCAAACAAATCATTGAGTGTCTTTTTTTACAATATTTTCCTCCTCCTATTCAAGGCTGCTACACACCTGGCTGCCTTATTTGACGGCAAGGCAAAAAAATGGGTAAACGGCCGGAAAAACATCTTTAAAAAACTGCAGGAGACCATTCCCCGAAACGAGAAAATCGTCTGGGTACATTGTGCTTCGCTGGGTGAATTTGAGCAGGGACGCCCGGTCATTGAAAAGCTCAGGACATTGGGTACCGGGCACAGAATATTATTGACGTTTTTCTCGCCATCCGGGTACGAGGTACAAAAAAATTATACCGGAGCTGACTGGGTCTTTTACCTGCCTGCCGACGGTGCCCGCAATGCGAAGCGTTTTTTAGAAATAGTCAATCCAGCCCTGGTGATATTTGTAAAGTATGAGTTCTGGTATTACTATTTGAAAAAAATAAAATACCGGGAAATCCCGCTGCTGCTGGTGTCGGCCCTGTTCCGGCCCGACATGTCCTTCTTTAAATGGTACGGTGGTTTGCAGCGAAAAATGCTTTCCCGCTTCGACCATTTATTTGTACAAAACGAGGAATCAAAAAAGCTGATCGCCCGGATCGGGCTTGATGGGATTTGCAGCGTTTCCGGTGACACGCGATTTGATCGGGTTATTCGCATTTCAGAACAATTTGAACCTATACCTTCCATTGAAAAATTTATTGGCGAGAGCAAAGTCCTGGTTGCCGGTAGCACCTGGAAGGAAGACGAAGAAGTTCTGCAAAAAGCGTTTGCGTCTTTCTCCGAATCATCTCTAAAACTGATTATCGCCCCACATGAAATCACCGAAGCCCATCTCGATGATCTTAAAAAACTATTCCCTTACGCAATTCTCTACTCCCAACCTGCCTGGCGGCAGGCAGGCTCACCTCTCACCGTACTCATCATCGATAACATCGGCATGCTCTCCCGGCTGTATAAGTACGGTTCTATAGCCTATGTCGGCGGAGGATTGAAACCAATGGGTGTACATAATGTGCTCGAAGCGGCTGTATACGGGAAACCTGTTATTGTAGGACCGTTCTATGAAAAATACGTGGAGGCAAGGGAACTTGTCGGTAGTGGCGGCGCCCTGGTAATAAACAATGAAGTTGAGTTAGCGAATACAATCACCAACCTTATTAATAACTCACACGGCTGTTATGATAAAGCCAGCGGTGCCTCAAAAGATTATGTTTGGAAAAATAAAGGCGCTACGGAGAAGATAACCCGTTATATTCAGGAAAAGCGTCTTCTCACCAGCTGATCAAAATGCTGGACGGTCTTATTTTCATTATCCCATCCCAGTTTGACTTTCAGTTCGCGTATGATCCAGTAATCAGCTTCAGCATGAATATTAAAGCTGTTGATCGTTTTTATGCTACGCTCATACATGGCTTCATCACCGCGGAAAAGATCATCAATAAATACAAAGCGGTCATTGATACCAATCGCTTTGCGGAGATCTTTAATAGGAGTTTCTTTCAGCACTTCAAACAACTCAGTTTTGACCTGTTTCAGTTTATCATTCAGCGATTCCGATTGCATGGCAGGTCTGTTGTTGTCCGCATGTGTTTCCTGCAGTTGATGCGACAAGGTTGGGATTTCGGTCATGGGATCAAATACCATATCAAGCTGCCCATGATCATTCACCACTGAAACCGTATTATCCACCAATACAGTTTCTTTTACTTCTTTTATCTCCCTTACCCGCTCTTCAGCCGGTTTTGTCTTCGGCAAATATCGTTCATACTCCGCTGGCACCGGGCTCATGCCGGATGGCATGGTGACGGCCACTTTGGAAGTACCCAGGGTCTTTGGACCTCTCGGCTGGAGTTGCGATAATTCGTTTTGTAGTTGCTGTACAGTAGCAAGTAGTTGAGCAGGTTCAGCACCTGTAGCGAATTGCTGGTTCAACTTTGCAATCAGAGCTTGAATTCTTTCCATGTTATCACAGATTAAGAGGATTTACCGGGTTTCAGCGATCAGAAATGTTGGTACCTCGAAGTCAATCAAATCTTTTATTCCTTTTCTTTGCAATACTGGTCAGCAGGCTGATCAACGAAATCCGGCTTTGAAGTTACAAACTGTTTACCACTAATTATTATTGTGCTTTTATTGTGAATAAATCTTAACAATGTTTATTGAACCGAATCTACGGGGTGAGCGCAGGGGATGGATAGAGGTGATCTGCGGCTCGATGTTCAGCGGCAAAACGGAGGAATTGATCCGGCGCCTGAAGAGAGTAAAGATTGCCAACCTGAAAGTAGAGATATTTAAACCGGCTGTCGATATACGTTACGA
>DASSFT010000482.1:0-2023 GCA_035694045.1 Chitinophagaceae bacterium | reverse complement strand
GTCTTCGCTTCTTCCTTCGCTGAGCATATGGATCGGTATCCCCGATGTGTTGGAAGTAATAAGCGTCCCGGGTTTACGAAATTGTTCTACCTTCTCATAAACCGATTTTTTTATATCCAGTCTTTCAACGACTACCTCGATGATCCAGTCGCAGCCTGCAATGTCTTTCATATTATCTTCGAAATTGCCGGTGGTAATTTTCTTGACGACGCTCTTATGAAAAACAGGGGAGGGATTACTTTTAAGAGCAGCCTGCAATGAATCATTTACGATCTTGTTTCTTTCCGAAGGTTTTTTACTTTCTATTGCTTCCTTTGGTACGATATCCAGCAAGATCACCTGTACCCCAATGCCAGCAAAATGACAGGCGATTCTCGAACCCATCACACCCGATCCCAGGACAGCCAACTTTTTGATTGTTCTTTTCATAAGACATAATAGTTAGTTATGCAACTATTAGAAACCGAAGATAAGGAAAGTCAGTTAAGTCCGGAAAGAAGGAAGGCAGAAACTGTGACAGGTGGAATCAAGGAAGAAATTTTCCTTTCAGGATACGTTCCCGCAGACTTTTAATAAAATGGTGAAGAATTAAAGAGGCGATAAAGTACAATCGACAGTGACCTTGATAGTCTTTGCGATATTATCCCTGTATAGTTTTTCGATAGTGATATTATAATCTGCCACGAGCACATTGAAAGTAGAGGCCAGGGTCAGTTTGCCATCTTTGACGGTTATGGTTCCGCTGGTTTCTATATCCCTGGTCACACCATGAATGGTCAGCTTGCCCTTTACCTTGGCGGCAAAACTCCCATTGGTGGTATAGTTGATCTCACCGTTATTGGTGATCTGCCCTTTAAACTCTGCTTTGGGATACTTGGTGCTTTCCGCGTAATCAGCATTGAAATGTTCCTGCATCAACGCCTTCCTGAATTCAAATCCTTTCATCAGGGCGGCAAATTGCAGGTCGCCGGTTTTTGTATCGAGTACACCAACAACGCTTCTATTGATGGCGTCAATATCTTCCAGGGGAGTTGATGAAAAGAAAGAAATTCTCCCGGTTTTTGTATAAAATTTACCCTGTGCACTGCCAGCCAGCGAAGCCAGCAGTAATAAACCGCCCAAAACAATATTCGCTTTTTTCATCATCCCTATTATCTTTTTTGCAATGATAATTAATCTTTTTTTATAATAATTGCACAACGGTTCAGTATAACATCAGAGCCCAGTCCCATTTCGTCCTTGTTGAAACCCGTACAAGCTCCCCGCAGGATAGTAGACGAGCCGGCCCTCAAAACGGCTGCATCTGCATTATGCACCGTGTCCATCGCACACCGGACCGAGGAATGGGTAACGGTATCACCCAACACCACTGTATAAAATCCCTTTTCATCCCGCTCCACTTTTTTAATGTTCCCGTTTATCTCGATCACCTTGCCCAAATAGTTTTGATTGGCAAGGGAATCATTTGCTTCGTAGTCGTGGATAAGCTCGGTGGTGGAGATTTTTACATCGGCTTTAACATGGCTAAGGTCTTCATTTGTCCGGTTGTATTCCCTGAGACCCTTCCAGATACCGAAAAGTATACCAAGAATCACAAGGGCTGTCAATGGTAATATATACCGCTTCCTTTTTCTAAGGATCGCGATAATTAGCAGGATGACAAATACTATGACAACCGCTGCTGTCAATTTTAAAGAAAATGGAATGCTCATAAACTGGACTGATCGCAAAAGTTATCGTAATAATACCCGCCACCCTGCTTTCCCTAATGCTGGATCAATTAATCGTATTTGATAAGAGGAAGGTTGCGTTTGCTTTGTCCTTTTTTATAGCGGCGAAGCTGTTTTTTACTTTTCTTAAGACCGATATTACTACCAATGCCGCTGAAGACTATTTTCACCAGGTAGTTCATGGTGGATTTATTGCGCAGACGTTCAAAATAGATGTCCCCGGTTCGAGAATGATTATTTTTTTTAATAACAAAACTGTTTGCCGCGAAACTCGCCAGCTTCTTAAAAAAACT
>DASSFT010000481.1:0-2993 GCA_035694045.1 Chitinophagaceae bacterium | reverse complement strand
AGCTTCCTGCCTGGCTTCAGCGCTGTTCAAAACGTCGTAGGGTCTTGATGCAACTTTATCGGCTAATTCTGTCTTTGGTCTCAACGCCCTGAAGGGTGCAATTATCGCCATTCGGTTATCCTTTTTTATTAGCAAAGTCTTTCATAAGATCGGTCAAAGCATTCACACTTTCCAGTTTTAAAGCATTGTACATCGATACCCGGAAACCGCCTACACTACGATGCCCTTTTATACCTATCATCCCTTTCTCTTTACATCGCTCGAGAAACTCTTTTTCCAGCACCGGGTCACTCATTACAAAGGTTGCGTTCATGTTGCTTCGGTCTTCCTTAGCTACCACACCTTTGAACAGAGGTAAGCTGTCGAGCGTTTCATAAAATAAAGAAGCTTTTGCATTGTTTAATTTTTCTAAAGCAGCAACGCCGCCCTGTTTTTTTACCCAGCGAAGTGTGAGCATAGCAACATACACGGCGAATACCGGCGGGGTATTCAACATGCTCGCTTCTTTAATATGATTGCGGTAATCCAATATCGTCGGGATCGGCTTGTTTCCTCTTCCCAGGATATTTTTATTCACTACTACAAGATTCACGCCAGCAGCACCCATATTCTTCTGTGCCCCGGCATAAATGATGTCAAATTTGTTGAAATCGAGCACGCGGCTCAGGATATCACTGCTCATATCGGCTACCAGCGGCACACCGCAGTCATACGGGATATTCTTCCATTGAGTACCGGCAATCGTTTCGTTGGTGGTTATGTGCAGGTAAATAGCTGTCGGGCTAACTGATAACTGTTTGGGAATGGAAGTATAATTGTTTTCCTTCGTTGACCCCGCTATTTCAACATGGCCAAACAATTTTGCTTCTTTGATCGCTTTTACGGCCCAGGTACCTGTATCTGTGTAGGATGCCAGGTCATTTTCATTCAGCAGGTTCATCGGCACCTGCATGAACTGTGTGGTAGCACCGCCATGCAGGAACAATACTTCATGGTCATGATCAAGATGCATCAGCTCTTTTACCAGCGCCCTGGCTTCTGCCATCACCGGTTCAAATAAATTGGTACGATGCCCGATCTCGAGAATGGATAGCCCGGTATCGTTAAAATTGATCACAGCACGGCTGGCTTCCTCAAACACTTCTTTTGGAAGTATGGAAGGTCCCGCGTTGAAATTATGGATCGCGGATTGCGCGGATTCCGCGGATTGAGCGGATTTCCCTGATTGCACTGATTCGATCATTGTTTCGTGGTTAATGAAGAGGCAAAGATAGTTACCAGTTGCCAGTTACCGGTTCCCAGTTGTCGGCTCCCGGTTACCGGTTACCGGTTTCCGGTCGCCGGTCGCCGGTCGCGGGTTTTATAAGACTGTCTGTATGACTGGAAACAGGAAACAGGAAACCGGCAACTATTCATGGTCCCCTTGCCTTTTCTGCCATGCAGCATTCAGGTTTTCAAATTCTTTCAGATCTTCAGCAGTGAATTCTTTGTTGCTCAGCTCCGCCAGGTTAGGTTGACCTGCGTTTACCCATGCCGTATACCAAAACGAGGCGACTGCATAAATAGCCTGCCGCATTCTTCTTTCCACCATGCCCTTCATTTTTTCATCGTATTTGATGGTATAAGTGGAAGAATATTGTCTTGTCACGATCCCATTCTTTTCTTCAAACGAAAATTTCTGATCGGGCGGGAAGGTTTTGGATAACTCTTTTTCAAATTTCAATACAGTATCTGAAGCAGCAGCGCTTTCGAGTACCCGTTGCCAGGTAAATGAAAGCGGGTCCCTGATGTATTCCGCTTTTCCAATAAAAAAATCCCATTCCTTTTCAGCCAGCAACTCAGGTATCCGGCTTTCCCAGAATCCATGGATGCCCCGTTGGTCGGTCAATTGCCCGTTATGATTGCTGCTGGCATGAAGGGGTACATGTGCATCGGCGATATAATGGCCTATTTCGGCAGATAATTTCAGGATCTTTGCCTGGTTTTTTTCTTTAAAGGCCGCTGTCAGTCGCTGGAGCATTGTGTTGATCCACCAGGGTACGATGCCCCTTGCGTTCAACGAATCTTCGGAATATTTTGCAACCGCTTCGTTCCATTTTCGCGGCAAGGAACCAAAAGGATAAACACCATAATTGTCTATGTCAATATAGTGCCGGGAAGCTTCTGCCTTTACCATGTATCTTCTCTTATCGGGATCAACAGCATGTTCGGTTATAAAATCAATGTTGGGTTTATACAGTAGCATCATTTCCGGGGGCAACAGGAACACAGCATAATAATTGATCTTACGATGAGCGTAGAATCCCCAACAAAAGCAATGCTGGGCTATCAACAGGCCAAGACAAAATGTAAATGCTTTTTTCAAGTTACAAAAGATTGGAACTGGAGTTATTCCTTGTCTATTTTTAATTCAGGCTTTAACTCAGGTTTTAACTCTGGCTTTAATTCAGGTGTTGGTTGCGCATTTCTTTCTTCATCCAGGTCTACCACGCCGCCGGTGACGGCATACTTCATGGCTTCGCCTGCAGTGATATGTTCGATCTTTTTTACTTTTTGTCGCGGTAAAATATAAAGCTGGCCGGCAAAATTGTAAGCCTGCGGCACATATACCGCTACTTTATCGGCGCCCATATCAAACTTTCGCATCTCTTCATCTGTCAAAAATCCGACGATCCATACATCTTCGGCAAAAACGCTGGCAAGTACAGCTTTATTGAATCTCTTCTTGTCGCCGGCAAAAGCTTCAAAAAAATCTTTCGTGGAAGAGTAGATAAACTTTACACCCGGGGTTCGTTCCATCAATTGGTCAAAGAAGTTGATGGCGCTTCCCATGATAAGATTTGAACTCAACCATCCAACAAGGATGATAAATACAAGAATGATGACAAAGCCCAGTCCCGGTATCTTAACATAAGGCTGAAGAATGCTATCTACTTTATAAAATAATAGATACAGGAGGTAACCGGTAATGCCGATTGGTGCAAGGACGATCA
>DASSFT010000480.1:0-4079 GCA_035694045.1 Chitinophagaceae bacterium | reverse complement strand
ACACCCGTGTCATAATAATCATTCTTCGCCTTATTGATCATCATGGCAATGAGATCGAGGCTTTCTTTTTCGGTAAGTTGTTTTTCCTCTGTACCCATAAAATGCAATTATTGGTTGGCGTATTTGTTTTTGTGCCGCAACATATAGGCGGGAATGATATAGCTTACCAGGATGGCCCCGGCCGCAAACAAAATCTGGTAGTCATACTCTACGTAAGCTGAACTGATCGCCAGGGCAAAGGCCACAACCCCGCCAATGATCAGCGGTCTGAACTGGATGATGTTACCCGATACAAATGTCCCGAGTCCATACAGCATAATAAAGAACGGGAACACGATCTTATCCCAACCATATTTTGTCAGGATCATGCTTAGCACAAAATAGGCTATACCCATGCCGATCCAGAGATATTTCATGCTGTCGCCTACATACGTTTTAACTTTTTTTGTCTTTTCTTCTTTCCTACCCTGCCAGACTGAAAAAATCACTCCCACTACAACAAGCCACCATACGAGGTAATGCTTTTCGTAATCATAAATATGCTTAAGTACAAATTGACCGGTACAGGCAATAAAAGTGATCCAGCCCCAGACGAGGTAATATATGCTGTCGTCAGACAAATCCTTCTTTGTCTTATCGATCATGGATTGAATAAGGCTGAGGCTTTCCTGCGGTGTGAAATTCTCTTCTGTCATGATGGTGTATTGAAGAATATATAAAAACGGCAAAGCCCTGTAAGAGTTACAGGGCCCAGCCGATTACCTTATTGACATTGCTTGATCATATCTTCCGCCTGTTGCTGACCCCAGCGAGGGTACAGGTCTTTAGGCTTAGCCTGTTTATATAATTCAACCGCCTTTTCAAATACGGGCTTGGCTTTAGCTTTTCCGCCACCGAATTGTTCAGGGGTACCAAAAAGGCTCATCCCCTGTAAATAATACAATCGCGGGTTATTGGGATCGAGCTTCATTGCTTTTTCAAGCGCCTGGTTTGCCGTCGCTCCATAGCTCATATATCTTGACTGCGGATCAACCAGCATCTGCTGGGTAGCTGCCATATTGCGAACGGATAATATTTCGGCTTTGTCTGCATCGGTTTTTGCAATCGACTCCGCTTTATCACAAAGCGCATTAATTCTTGTTGCATTAGCGTCCTTGTCCGTCAACGTAGGCATCCAACCGGCCGTAGTCAGGGCCAGCCCCGCATAGTAATAAGGAAGCCATTGTGTTTTTTCAGCGTCGCCTACACGTTCAAAAGTATTGGCCAGTTTTGTAAAATCTTCGGCTGTCTTTGCAGAGTCAAACAGCGCAAGGTTTTTTTGCATGGTTGCAGCGTATTTATCGCTTTGAGCAAATGCAGCTGCCTGTAAACTAACTGCAGCCAATAACAAGAAAATAAACTTTTTCATATTACTTGTTTTGAGTTTGATTTATAAATTATTATTTATGGCATCCTGGGTCCGGTCGACACCCCAGCTGATAAAGCACCCGATAAAATAAAAACGTTTGGCCGGCGGATTGATCTCCGATTTTGTAGCACCGCTAAAGGAATAGTTATATCCATACACCTGCTTTTGGCCAAGGATATTGCTCACGCTGGCAAATAATACGATAAACGATTTGGCATTTGCCTTGCCCAGGCTGGGTACCCACTCACCACTAAAGCTCATACTGTTGTAGGCTCTTGTTTTACCCTGGTCGGCGACATAAAACTTGTTGTTTACATCGGGGCGAATATTATAGTAAGGTCTGCCGGAGGCCCAGCTATAGGTAAGGTTAAACCCGGTCTTCAATTTTGTAAAAAACTTTTTTGTAACAATAGAAGCCGTGTGATTAGCGACAAAATTGGGCTGCATAGATACCGGGTAATTCAGGTAATTTCTCTTTGTATCGATGTAAGAATAGCTGACCCAATAGTCGAATTCCTTGATCGTCTTTTTATCACGGAAAAACAGGTCAACTCCTTTTGCATTCCCATTTCCGCTGTTGTTATATGAATAAAAATTGTAACCGACAGGCACCTGTTTTATCAGGTCTTCATATTTCTTGTAATATCCCTCGATCCTGAGTGTTCGCTGGTTATAGATCTTCTGGTAATTCAGGATGTAATGTGTGGCCCTGGTAAAACCAACACTGGTAGGGGCATAATAAAGTTGCTGAGTTTCGGGTTTTTGATAAAATATCCCCCAGGCAACCGATACCTGTGAATTTTTGCCAGTCTTATATGCCAGTGAAACCCGCGGCGCAATATCCGATTTGTTGATCAGTGATGAGTGTTCGAACCGTACGCCCACCTGGGCTGCCAACTCTTTAGACAGGTAAATACTTGCTTCGGTAAATGCAGCCGCATAATTATCTATTTGCTTAAACAGGGTATCATTGTATTTTGGACGGTAGTCAACATGCCAGTATTCACCACCAAACCTGAGGGCGCTAAGACCTCCCAGTCTTTTTTCAAAAACAGCCCTGCCCAGCGTGAGATTTTGCAGGTTTTCCAGTTTAAAATTTTTGGCATTCATCCAGAATGTTTGCGGGGAAAATTGTTTAGGTTGGTTATTCTGGTCTTGTACCTGCTGTCCTATTTTATCGAGATTGGTGCTGAAACTCGCGCCCAGCGTCATTTTCCAGCCTGCGCCGATGTTTTCCCGGTAGCTTAAATTATTATACCAGTTGCGGTTTTTTAATGAAAAAGCATCTTTGAGATGACTGCTGTCGATATCGACGTTTCTTAAACCCAGGTCGCTCAATGAAACGGTCGTGTAGTATTTAATCATGCCGCCGCCCTTGGTCTTGATACGGAAATTGGCGGTGGCTTCATGAAATTCCGGCATCCGGAAATAATCCGGTGTTTGTTTTACCGCGGCAAAATATAAACCTACGTTCACATAATTATATGTAACCCCATATGACCATTTTTTATTCTTTGCCAGCTGTTGAGTACCGGCACCTACGATGATAGGTGAAATAGACGCATCTATTTCAGACCTCTCCGGTAGATCTATTGACTCGAGCAATAAAACAGATGAAAGAGCCTGTCCATACAAAGCCGAATAACCGCCGGTGCTGAATACGGTTCCTTTGAAAAGAAAAGGAGAAAAACGGCCGCGGGTGGCTATGTCGGGGCTGCCGGAGAAATAAGGATTGTTGACAAGATTGCCATCTATATATTGCTTGGTCTCATAACCGGCCCCTCCCCTTACAAATAACCCTTCCTGCTCGCCTACCTGCTGTGTCCCGGGTAATGTTTTAAGGGCAGCAGTTATATCTGCATTAGAACCGGCTGTAGTTGCCACATCCAACGAGCTCAATACTGCCGCTCTTTTTTTGTCCCCGGCTTCGAATGTGCCGGCACTGACAATTACGGCGTTCAGCTCAGTCACTTCCTCCTTCATATTTATATCCAATGAAACGGGTTGGCTGCCGAGGGTGATCCTTTGTTCAAATGGCCTAAAGCCTACCGCCGTGACGAGGATAAGCTGGTCGCCTTTTTCACTGGTGGTAAACCTGAAATTACCAGATGAATCGGTCGTCGTTCCATCATAAGTGTCTTTTATGGTGATGCTGGCGCCCGGCACGGGGTCTTTTTTGGAAAAAACCTTTCCGCTTATTGTTGTTTGTCCAAACGCTTTGTCAATACCAGCCACGAGTACAAAAAGCAGGAGGACCAGGGAATACTTTCTCATAATACCTTGATTTCATCACAAACGTAAAGTAGTTTATAATATAAACCAAATTTATTTTAAAAAAAATCGGGCCCTGGAATGGACCCGACTAAACACACATGAGAAGGATGGAAATTATTTTTTGATAAACTTCTGTTGGACAGATTCTGAGCCAAAGCTTGCCTTAAGCAGGTAAAATCCATTTGCAAGATCATTTACCGCTATAGTTTCGGTCTGCCCTGAAGCATTGTTTTGAATTGATTTCATTTTTTGGCCGTTCAGGCTGTATACTTCAAGCATGACCGGTTTATTCTGCCAGGCGGCAGGAACGGTTACTCTTAATTCGTTGGTTGCAGGGTTCGGGTACATGACCAGGTTGAGCAAATCACTTTGTTTACCCAATCGTATGATGCGGACC
>DASSFT010000479.1:0-3293 GCA_035694045.1 Chitinophagaceae bacterium | reverse complement strand
AGATCTGGAGCCTTTTGAATTGTCACACTTGAATTGAGCTCCACGTGTGGTTTATTGCTCTTCCCTTTTTTTGTTGTAATAACTATTACACCATTTCCAGCTCGTGCACCCCAAATGGAAGCGGCCGCCGCATCCTTTAATACAGTAATATTTTCGATATCGTTCGGATTGATATTATTAAAGTCCCCATCGTAAGGAAAATTGTCAAGCACAATCAGTGGTTGCGCATTGGCGTAAATAGTGCTCCTTCCCCGAATGAGCATCTGATCTGTGTTTGCCGCATCGCCATGATTAATCAACAAACCAGGTGTCAAATTTTCAATACGGGCCAAAAAGTTTGTTGAAACACTTCTGTTGATTAATTGGTTATTTATAAAATCAAAAGAGCCGGTTGCTCTTTCTTTTGGAACTCTTTGATAACCTGTATTTACTTCGACAATTACTTCCTGGCCGGTTGCAATTTTCAGCTTTGCACTCAATGCCAACTGGCTCCTTCCGTTCACTTTTACTTCAAACGTTTCAATGTTTACTCCACTTATAACCAACACTGCACTAGCATCTACGCCTTTCAATTCAAACTCTCCATTTTCATTTGTACTCGTACCAATGTTGGTTCCCTTTACCTGCACAGTGGCTGCAACCGGCTCGCCTTTTTCATTTACGATCCTTCCTTTTACGTCGATGGTGAGTGGTGAATCGGGAGTGGGGAGTTCGTCTGGGTTTTCCTGCTTTTTTATTACAATCTTAGTTCCTTCCAATTCATAACTCAATGGCTGGCCTTTCAGCGCTTTTTGAATTGCTTCTTCAACCGTGGCATCCTTTACTTCGATACTCACGGGTTTTAAGCCCTCAAACATGGCTTCATTATATATAATAGAAAAGCCTGTCTGCCGGATCACCTCCCGGAAGACAGTCTGCACCGGCACATTTTTTAGCGAGAG
This sequence comes from Chitinophagaceae bacterium, assembly GCA_035694045.1. GTDB lineage: Bacteria > Bacteroidota > Bacteroidia > Chitinophagales > Chitinophagaceae > VBAT01. Next base: position 2,352 of record DASSFT010000479.1, on the reverse strand, counting down.
CGTCACTTTCTGAGAGTGACCGCTTGCAGATACTGTCAGGCAGCCTGCTAATAAAATAATCGCTGTCAGTTTCATAACCCGAATTATTGGGGTCATGCTGCCTCTACAGCTAACGAGGCGGCAAATGTTGCGGGTGGAAGAGATTGATTGGTTCCTTTTTTGGAGGAAGCTCCCTCCACTCCGTTCACGACAAAAATGCATAGCTTTGCATTAGTTTGGTTAATTAATAATGATTCTACCGAGTTGTTATTTATTCCAACTTAGCCAGAGATGTCTTCAGCATTTCTGGCTTTTTTATTGCGAGGGCCTTGCCCCAATCATCTTACCGAACGTATAACTTTCTACCTTCTATTATAAACTTTACACCATTGCCTTCCAACAACTGCAATACTTCCGACAAGGGAAGGTTTTTGCTCAATCCACCGCCGAACAAATCAGTTTTTGGCGTCGACTCGTATACTATTTCCACATCATACCATCTGCTCACCTGTCTCATTATCGTTTTCAAATCAGTTTTACTAAATTCAAACATTCCGTTTTTCCAGGCCATTACTTGCCCGAGATCAGGTGAATGGTGAATAGTGAATGGTGAATGAGAAACAGCTGCTGCCTGTTCGCCTGGCTTTATCATCTTGGTATCTGCATCGTTGCTCACTTTCACCGAACCTTCAAGTAAAGTGACTTTTATTTCGCTTTCATCATCGTATGCATTTACATTAAAGTGGGTTCCAAGTACCTGCACCTGCAGTTCTCCTTTGCTTACAAAGAATGGCTTTGATGCATCATGTGATACTTCGAAATAGGCCTCGCCGGTGATTGATACTTTTCTTTCGTTACCGATGAAGGCAACGGGATAGGTAATAGAGCTCCCTGCATTCAACCACACATGACTGCCATCGGTAAGGGTCACATCGACAACTTTGCTTCCTCTTGGGTTGTTCAAAGTATTATAAACTGCTTCCCGGCTCAAATCTCCTGAACCGCTGTAAACTATTTTGCCGTCGGTGGTCTTTGTGACGGTGATGTTAGATTGCTGAGTCAGTGTGCCGGCATTTACACTATCAAGGGTGATCACGCGGCCATCAGCGAGGGTAATAGTTGCGCGGGTGTTTTGGGGAGCCGGGATATCTGTCTTAACAATGGCGTTAATCGGTTTCGTTCCCTCGTTCTTCACGATGATGAGCCAGGTCACCAGGCCAAGGACGAGAATGATGGAAGCGGCCGCAGCAAAGCGCCTAAATCTTATAACTCGTGAATTCCTGCCTGTCGAAAAGCGCGACACGGGCCGGGTCGCTTGAGGCAGACTACTTTCTATGGCTAGCCGAAGACGGTCGAGAATGCGGTTTCTTAATTCAGGATTACTTATTTCGTCGGCCTCGGAGGAATTAAAATATGCGTCTACGTACTCGTTTATCACCGGGAGCTGCTCCTGGCTATCGAGCTGACGAAACAATTCACGGGTTTCCTCAGCCGTGATGGTTTCCATCACATATTTGTCGAGCAGCTCTTTTATATTCATACTTGCCATAAATGGGCTTTTTGCGGACGGTCAAGGAAATAAAGACGCCATGAGTTTTGGAGCGTACCACCCAAAATGAAATTATTTTTAAATTCTTGTTATTGTTTGCGTCGCCATCGCTCACTACGGCGGACATATCTCACAAACCACTACAAATACATCAACAACACTGCTAACAACAGGATCTGCGGATCGGAATTTTCGCGGAGATATTGGCGTAAGAAGTTCAAGGCTTTTACAAGGGAATTTTTGACAGACGAACGGGCAAGGCCAAGCTGGTTGCAAATTTCTTCGTGACTGAGTCCATCTACTCGACTGAGCATATATATGCGGCGTTGCTGGTCGGGAAGATGCTTCACTCCTTCTGCCAGCAGGTCTTGTAATTGTTTTATGCGAAGTAGTTCGTCCGGCTCGCTATGGCTGTCCTGGGCTTCGTTGACGGGGAGTTCACCCACAGGAATCATGGGCGATTTCTTTCTCAGCGAGCTGATAATCGTATTACGGGCCATGATAAAGAGCCAGCTACCGAAATTATCCACGCCCGATAGCCTGTCTCTCTTCTCCCACAATTTCAAAAAAACGTCCTGGACTATATCTTCGGCAGCCTGTGTGGATTTGATAAAAGTCAGGGATACATTATATATACGTTGCCAATAATGCTCGACGACGATTTCGAACGCTTTTTCATCGTCCTGGGTAATGCGGAGTAACAATTCCCTTTCGTTATGTAAGGCAGGGTATGACAAGTAGCAAGTTCTTGGGTCGTTTTTGTTTAGCTATCGGAAAACACTCTTCTGAATCACACAGCAAATACAACTCGATCAGCGTTCCGG
>DASSFT010000478.1:0-8860 GCA_035694045.1 Chitinophagaceae bacterium | reverse complement strand
GTCCATTCTTATTTAAACTGTCACCGGCGAGCTTCACAGTTAGGTAATGGGCCTTGTTCTTGTTTCCGCTCTCATTATTCCTGTACACAAAAGCTTCGTCATTGATGTTGTTGACGACAAAGTCGAGATCCCCATCATTATCCAGGTCAGCATAGGCAGCTCCATTTGAGAAAGAAGACAGGGTTATTCCCCAGTCCGCCGTGTTGTTGCTGAAACTAAGATCGCCTTTGTTGCGAAATGCATAGTTTTTGATCTTTACCTGTGGTATTTGACTAAGCCTGTATTCCTTACTGGCAATCTGGAATGATTGCCTGCTAAATGCCATGAAATCGCGATCGGTAATATCTTTTGGAAAGCCATTTGTGACAATGATGTCCCTCCATCCGTCATTGTCGAAATCCTGTACGAGCGGGGTCCAGCTCCAATCGGTCTCTGATATCCCGGATAAGAAACCAATATCACTAAAAACCGGGTCCCCTATCGAATCCATCTGGTTGACTCTCGGGCCCTGGTTGACCTGGAGTGTATTACGCACATACTGGTACTGATAACCGTAAAGCTCTGTATTTTGATAGGTGCGGTAATTATTAGGCATCATCATCGTCTTCTTGCGGTAGTTGTCCTCCGGGTTCATATCCAGTTCTACCACATCCGAAAGTCCGTCATTATTTATATCTATCACATCCTGGCCCATGCCATTAGCCGAGGTGTGTTTAAAATACTGGGCTGATTTATCAGTAAACGTTCCGTCGTGATTATTTATATAAAGAAGATCGTTGGACACAAAATCGTTGGTGACAAAAATATCCTTCCAGCCGTCCTGGTTGAAATCAGCAATTGACACACCGTGCCCGTAGCCTTCAATGGTAACACCAGCCTGTTTTGTTACGTTAGTATATACAGGATGTTTGAGTCCATCATTCCAGTTGTTTTGATACAGCCGGCCAGTGCTGAAATGTGATCCATCCCGGATAACTGGCCGGAATACAGATGGATTATCGTTCTGCCTGATCTCGTTTACTACGAGATACATGTCGAGGTCCCCGTCATTATCGTAGTCAAAGAAAGCAGCCATAGTAGAATGTGTCGAATCATTCAATCCATATTCGCCCGCCATTTCTTTGAATTTTGGAACGCTGCCTGCGTCTACGCCCTGGTTGACATAAAGCAGATTTTCCCGCATATGGCCATCCTTTAACATGGAGGCACAAACGTACATGTCCATCCACCCGTCATTGTTGATATCGACTAGGGCAACACCGCGACACCATTTACCTGCGCCATCAACTCCAGCATCTTTCGTGATATCTTCAAATTTAAAATTCCCTTTGTTGAGATATAGTTTATTGGGCACGACATTGCCGGTGAAATAGATATCCTGTAAACCGTCATTATTAAAATCGCCGATGCCTACACCGCCGCCATTATAGATATTGGTCACATCAAGCGGGTTGAGTGTATCGTTTTCTATTATTCGATTATTGAATGTAATGCCTGAATGACCAGAAGAAATAAGTTCGAATAATGTTTGTTTTTTATTAGAACAGGCAGAGGCCAGTACCAGGACAGGAAGAAGGAAACGAATAAGCTGATTAATGCTGTATTTCATACGACAAGCTCATGAAGTGTAAGGCAATATAACAAAAATAGAGGCAGAAGATCTCTGCCTCTATTTTAATATACGTTCAAGAATTTTAGAAGCCCGGGTTCTGTTTCAAGAATACTTTACCGGTTGCATTCTTCACGTCAATTTGTTGCTGTGGTATCGGGAACCATTGGTACTTATCAGCGAAAACAACACCGGAGTTTGCAATGAAATAAGACGGTCTTGTTTTTTCCACTTGAATATAATTGTTAAGCGTAGTAGCCATGATACCAGGAGTCACAAAATTGTACCGGCGAAGCGCGAAAAAGCGTTGTCCTTCCATAGCCAGTTCCAGTCTTTCTTCAAAAAATACAGCTTTTCTTGCTGTAGCTTTGTCAATGAAAAAGCCAGCGGGATAAGGACTTACCTTATAAGTAGCGGCAGGTGTAACATTGTTAGAATATTTACCTGTTGTGCTGGTGTAAGTTGCTGTTCCTGCGTAGACCCAGCCTGTTGCGTCTGCAGCGCGATTTCTAATCCTGTTCACATCGTTCAATGCATTGGCAAGTGAACCGATTTCTACTTCACATTCTGCATGCCAAAGGATTACTTCAGCAAAGCGGATCAGGTTAACATTTATAGCGGACATCTGTGTAGGACCCCAGAAACTTGTTTCGGTAGAAGACGCGCTACCAATTTGGCTTTTTGCATAAACCATCTTCTTTGGGCTAAAATATCCATTGTCTGCCGGGCTGCGAATCCAGGCGCCTGCAGGAACGAGACCCCAATCATAGTAGGGAATACCAGGACGGCCCATTACGATATCAACTCTCGGATCGAGGTTGCCGGCATATGGAGTGGTCGGATCGCTAACGACAGTTCCGGCATTGAAATTATCGAGCATGGGTAAACCGGCGGCATCCGTCTTGTATGCATTGGCCAGGTTGATTGATGGGTTGTTGAAACCGCAACAGCCACCAGGGCCGCCACCATTAGGGAAATTGAGGTTGTCACCATAGTTACCATTGGTGCCGGAGCCATCATTTACAGAAGCCTGGTAAGCCCAAATGGACTCGGCGCTATTGTCCTGTTGAGCATTGAAGTTGCTTTGATAGTTAACGAGATTATAAGCGTCGCCGCTTGCAGTTTTACCATTGGCAATTATATCTTCCAGCAGGGGTTTTGCCTGGGCATACTTGTGTTGCTCCATGTAGCATCTGGCGAGGTAGGCCTTTGCAGCGGATTTATTCGCTCTTCCCCTATTCGGAGCCCCTGGTGTCGATTGAACATCGGGCAAACCGGCAATAGCGGCCTGGAAATCCGCTTCTATTTTCGGCCAGTAGTCTATGTATTGACCCGCATCATCTACGTTCTTTGTTTCCGTTGTAGTTTCGTCGGCGTAAACGATATTATTAAAGATCCTCTTCAATTCGAAATGAAAATGACCTCTCAGGAATTTCGCTTCGGCGGCAATCCTTGCAGCATCTGCAGCAGGGATATCTGTAGCCAGCGGGAGGACGCGCAATACATCATTAGCTCTTTGCACGCCATCATACATGGCTATCCATTTTGAATTCAGGTAACCATTATTGGTAGCGTAAGTGTAGGTAGCCAATGTACCAATTCCTTCGGTAGATTGATCCGGAGGAATGGAGCCTTTGTAGGAATCATCAGCGCATACACTGCCATATACCCAGTTGGAAGCGGCAGCACCCCAGTTGGTACCGGCTGCACCACCCTGCCCGCCGACCATATGATAGGCACCAATCAGCAGACCTTCAACGCCTGTGTTGTTGGCCAATACGCTGCTACTTAATGCTCCTTGCGGCTTTTTATCAAGGAAGCTCTTGTTGCAGGCAAATACAACCAGTAGCACAAAAGTGCTGAGAAGTATTAGCAGTCTATATCTTAAATTTTTCATGTTATAATAAAGTTTTACAATTAGAAGGTCAGGTTTACTCCGAAATTAAATCCTCTCTGATTGGCTGGATAGTTACCGAAATCAATTCCAAAACTCCTGTTGTCCTGGAGATTTGAACCAACGAGTTCAGGGTCCAAACCTGTATATTTAGTTATAGTAAACAGGTTCAGCGCCTGGGCATAGATCCTGAGCTTATCCATTCCGAATCTTCTCAATACGGTTTGGGGCAAAGTATAACCAATGGTCAGTGCTTTACATTTCAGGAAAGAACCATTTTCGAGGTAATATGAACTAAAGTTGTTTGTTGTGCTATAGTTAGCAGCCCTTTCCAAAACTGGAACCTTTGCTCCCGGGTTAGCCACGATAGCGGCCGGGTTTGGAATATAAGGCCCGGTGGGGTTGGCTGGATTCGGTATGATTACGGGAACCGGTTGACCAGAAGAATTGACAACTCTTATTGAATTGTATACGGCATCTTTGCTAATCGCACCATCCCACACTTGTGGAAAATCTGACCAGAAGCGAACATAATTGATAACATCATTGCCGACGCTGCTGTAAAATAAGAACGACAAATCAAATCTTTTGTAGGTAGCCGATAAGTTTAACCCAGCCGTAAAGTCGGGGTTGGGATTGCCAAAGAAAGTCCGGTCATTTTCATCGATTTTTTTATCTCCATTAACGTCGCGGAATTTTATTCTACCCGGTGCTGCAAATTGTTGAGCCGGGGAATTGTTTACATCGTTAATATCCATGAATACACCGGCCTGTTCCAATCCAAAAAATGCTCCCAGGGCCTGTCCGGCCTGCAAACGGGTGAAGTTACCCAGACGAGTAGAACCTGCGCTGTTAGGATCGTAATACTTAATACCCGGAGGTAAGGCCACAACCTGGTTTTTGTATGTTGTAATATTCAAAGTAGCATCGAACTGGAGATCCCTGGTGACTGAACCATGATAGGTAATGGAAGCGTCGATACCAGTATTTTTGATATCGCCTGCATTAATAAAGGCAGGTGTAGCACCGCCGACAACCGTTATGTCAACTAAGGGCCGAAACAACAATCCGTTGATTGATTTTTGATACCATTCAATGGAGACGTCCAGTCTCTTGAACAGGCTTGCGTCAAAACCGATATTGGTGATCACGTCTTCTTCCCAGGTGGTCTTTGAATTACCGATCTGGCTGGCATAGATACCCAGTACAGAACTGGTGTTTGCTCCGTTAATATCGTAGTAGGAGGCAGCGGCACCCTGGTTAAAAAGGCTAAACGCGTTTGTAGCATTAATGTTACTTAAAGAACCGAGTTTACCCCAGCCGCCCCGGATCTTAAGATCTCTGATCCACGAAACATCTTTCATGAATGTTTCGCTGCCGATACGCCATGCGGCAGTCACTGAAGGAAATACGCCGAAACGGCTATCTTCTCCAAACACAGAGGCTCCGTCTCTTCTTAATGTAGCGCTCAAAAGGTATTTTTCACGGTAGCTGTAATCTGCGCGGCCAAATACTGACCAAAGAGTACTGGCATAAGGAGTACCATTGATGTTGCCGGTAGTTTGTCCATTCGGAGGTCCGAAGTTCAAAGTCCACAGGTTGGGGTCAACGGTCAGGTTGCCGGGATTAGTTATGAAATAACCACTTCTCACGCCCTGGATAGCTCGGCCATAGTTTTGAATGGCTTCGCAACCAACAACCGCCTTGATGCTATGCTGGCCGAAGATCTGGTTGTAGGTAAGAGTATTGGTCCAGGTCCAGCTGCTGTTATATCCAAAATTCTCCTGGAAATTATTCGGGTTTTTATTGTTCTCAGCATTTTCATATGCTGTATATCCGAAAGCACTATAATAATAATTATCTATTGTGCCACCAAAGCTTGTGCGGGCTGTAAGATTCCGCATGAAGTCAACTTCTGCAAAGACGTTTCCTATTACCTGGTAATCGTTGCCTTTGTTGTCATGTGTCCTGCGCATATTCGCAACCGGGTTCTGGGCATTACCCAAACCCTGTGAGCCGGTGCCTGCAAAATTACCTTTGATATCGTACACGGGGATCAGTGGGCTTTCCCTGTAGCTCATTGAGATGCCATTACCTTCATTTTGGTTATTGAAACCAGGGTTCTTTTTATAGAAGAAATAGGCATTCTCGCCGATGCGCATGAAGTTGCCTATATTAAAAGATGTATTGATCCTTGCTGAATAGCGTTTCAGGTAAGTTTCGATCAAGGTACCCTGTTGGTTGAAATATCCAACGGAGAAAAAGAATGAAGAACGATCATTACCCGTGCTCACTGAAACATTATGGCTTTGGATTGGAGCATTTTTAAACACTTCGTGGAACCAGTCAGTACCCGTCTTGTTCGCCAGTGTGTACTGATCAGTATACAACGCATATTTCGTGGGATCTACAGTGGATGCAGCAGGTGCACCGCCAGTACCGAATATATAAGTTGGAAGTGAAGGGTTGTTGGGCTGCGTGCCGTTCGCATTAAACTGTTTGTGTGCGCCCGGCTGGCTATCGTTGAAGTAAGTTGATTGAGTGGCATTCATGGTTTCGGTGGAATTGGCGATATGGAAACCATCTTTGTCTGCAATTTGGACACCATAATATCCATCATAGGATACCCTGGCCCTTCCTGTTTTTCCTTTCTTGGTAGTAACTATAATAACTCCATTGGAACCACGCACTCCATAGATAGAAGCAGCGCCGGCATCTTTCAATACCTGCATTGACTCGATGTCATTCACATTGAGATCATGCAAACTTCCGGGAGTACCATCAATAATAACGAGAGGATCGGTTGATCCGACAGAAGTGATCCCGCGAACCCTTACGTTACTTCCAGCGCCTGGTGAACCGGAGTTAATCACCGTTACGCCGGATGCCTGGCCTTGCAGGAGGGCTTCAGTTGTGCCCGAAGGAACAACCTTAAGATTGTTCACATTTACAACAGCCACAGACCCTGTAATATCTTTTTTTCTCTGGGCCGAATAACCGGTAACAACAACTTCGTTAAGGTTGCTACTCTGCAATTTCATTGTAACATCAATGCTGCTGGCTGTTACAGTTACTTCGGCTACTTCATAGCCGACATAAGAGAAAATGAGCACATTGGTGTTGGCAGGCATTTGGATCGCGTAGGCTCCTTCCAATGTAGTAGTCGTGGCAAGGTTTGTACCCTTGACAGAAACTGTAGCACCGTAAACTGGTTTGGAATCTGGACCTGTGACTTTTCCTTCTACTCTTCGTTGCGCCAGGGAGGAAAGCGCAGCTAGCATCAATAGCAAAAGGTAACTCCCTTTGAGCGTTAGTTTGGCAAGCATGGCAGTGTGGTTTAATTAGAACAAATAGGAAATCCGATTCAATTTACTGGAAAAAAATTGTAAACCAAGAAAACCAAGAAAAAAATTCTAAGTTTTTGTTAAAAAAGTATAACAAGGTCACACCAGAGTCAAATAAAGTTGCAGTAATTACTGTGCATAACCTGTGAATTACAAAACGGGTTACTATAGAAAGGCTTAGCAAATAAAAGGAATGAAATAGTAGTTAAAATAAATCAGCTTTCCCGACCTTGCTTTCAGAAGTTACATAGAAGTTGCACTAAATAAGTATCAACATGTGTTAGTACGGAACAGATCCTTGAAGCTCCAATTGCGCAACCGTTTTCATTAATTCCCTAATCTTTTGGTAGAGTTTGTCGCTTATTTTATAGACAGGCAAACGAAAAGTATTCTTACAAAGACCCATCTCGGCTAAATAAGCTTTTACACCTGAAGGACTGCCTTCGGCAAACATCGAAGCTATTATGTCCGTGTATTTATAATGTAGTTTCTGCGCTTCGTTCATTTTTCCAGCAAGAGAGAGGCGCACCATATCCGAATAGTCTTTCGGGTAAGCATTGGCCACAACGGAGATAAGCCCTTCTGCTCCGCAGGCGATCATCGGCAGCGTAATTGGATCGTCGCCGCTGATGACCATAAAATCATCAGGCTTGTATTTTATGATCTGGTTGATCTGTTCAAAATTGCCGCTTGCTTCCTTGGTAGCAAAAATGTTCTTACACTCCCCGGCAATCCGCAACTGGGTATCTGCCGTGACGTTCATGCCCGTTCGGGAAGGAACGTTATACATTATTATAGGAAGAGGAGTCGCTGCATCCAGGGCTTTGTAATGTTGAAACAATCCCTCCTGGTTGGGTTTATTATAATAAGGAGAGACGGAAAGGATAGCATCATACCCTTTCAAGTCGAATTCTCCGAAACCATTAATGACCTCCCGGGTATCATTGCCACCAATGCCTGCAACCAGCGGAAGCCGGCCTTTCACTGATTCATTCACGAAACTAAAGACCTGTTGCTTTTCCTCGCCATGTATCGTAGCACTTTCACCAGTTGTACCCAGCACAACGAGATATTCCACTTTTCCTTCGATCCAGAATTCGATCAGTTTCTTGAAACTATCCCAATCGATCTTCCCGTTATCCAAAAAAGGTGTAACAATCGCAATGCCTGTACCGGTGAATTTCTCTCGTAGCGACATAAAGTCCTGGTTGTTTAAATGTTCCTGTAGAATTTTCTTTTCAATGTTATAATATCAGCTTCAAATTTACTCAATATTGTCGTCAATGGTGTCCCGATAGCCATCGGGAGGTGAGTAACTACTATCTAGTATCTAGCATCCAGCATCCAGTTGCTTCGCTCCGCTCGCAATGACACTTCCGGCATCCAGCATCAATTGACTATCGACTATCGACTAACGACTATAGACTAGCCTTCAACTTCTTCCCAAAATCCCATCTTTCCAAATTTTTCTATGCGTTGCGTGACGCGCTCGTCTGGCGGGATCTGTTTGAGTTCTTTCAATACTGGTTTAATATAGTCCTTTAGTATTTGGGCGGATGCATCGTAGTCCCAGTGTGCTCCGCCGATAGGTTCAGGGATAATTCCATCAATAAGGCCAAAACCCAACATTTTTTCGGCGGTTAATCTCAGCTGCTCTGCAGCTACTTCTTTCTTCTCCCAACTGCGCCAGAGAATCGAAGAACAACTTTCAGGGCTGATTACCGTGTACCATGTATTCTCCATCATGAATACCCTGTCGCCTACTCCAATTCCTAAAGCACCCCCGCTGGCGCCTTCACCAATGATCACGCAGATAACCGGCACTTTCAGGCGTATCATTTCATAGATATTCCTGGCGATCGCCTCTCCCTGTCCTCTTTCCTCTGCTTCCAGTCCCGGGTAGGCGCCGGGTGTATCAATAAGTGTAACGATGGGTTTATTGAATTTCTCAGCCAGTTTCATCAGGCGCAATGCTTTCCTGTATCCCTCAGGATTTGCCATACCGAAGTTGCG
>DASSFT010000477.1:0-2102 GCA_035694045.1 Chitinophagaceae bacterium | reverse complement strand
CCCGGGCTGGCCTATAAGCTGGATAATGCGATCGTGAAGACTGTAAAACGAAATGTAATAAAAGAGCTGGACAGCCTTCCTTTTCCCGCCTGGGACCTGGTGGATATCGAGCCATACCGTAAAATGTGGCTAAAACATTCGGGATATTTTTCGCTGAATATCGCCACTACGAGAGGTTGCCCATTCAAATGCAACTGGTGCGCCAAGCCTATTTATGGCAACCGTTATAATTCCAGGTCACCGCAAAACGTGGTAGATGAGCTGAAAATGCTAAAAGAAAAATTCAACTTCGATCACATCTGGTTTTGTGATGATATTTTCGGATTGAAACCCGGATGGGTGCATGAGTTTGCCGGGCTGGTTGAAAAAGAAAACCTGCAATTTAAATTCAAGATACAGGCAAGGGTCGACCTGATGATGCAGGAAGATTATATCCAGGATCTTGCAAGAGCGGGCTGCGACAATATCTGGATGGGAGCTGAAAGCGGTTCGCAAAAGATACTGGACGCGATGGATAAAGGAACGAAGGTCGAACAGATCTATAGTGCTACCCGCATCCTTAAAAAACATGGCATTCATCCATCGTTTTTCATACAATTTGGTTATCCCGGAGAAACCCGGGAGGATATACTTAAAACGATCCATATGATTCACGAGCTTCTTCCCTACGAGATCGGCATCTCTGTTTCTTATCCCCTGCCAGGAACACCTTTTTATGAACGGGTAAAAAGCGAACTCAAGGATAAAACAAATTGGACCGATTCTGACGAGCTGGCACTCATGTTCAGGAACACTTACGCACCGGCATTCTACAAACAGCTTCACAGTTACGTGCATAAAAGTTACAGGAAGCATATTGCTATCGACCATGTAAAAAAATTGCTTGCCCAACCTTTCACCGCAACTTTCTTTACCGTCAAAAAAGCATTGTCATTTTTATATTATGCACCGGCTGCCTGGGTTGACAAACAAAAACTAAATTCGCTTGAAAACCCACCGGCATGAATGAAGAACCGGTAAATACCGTGAATGAGCAGGCTGCCGCAGCCGCCTTTAGTAAACAAGCGCCAATATTTGACGAATTATATGCGGGAGACATCATCGTTCAATACAAAAGAAAGCGGGTCAGGGATCATGTTCTGCGTTATCTTCCGGCCGGATCAAACATACTCGAACTGAATGCCGGTACCGGCGATGACGCTGTTTTCTTCGCACAACAGGGACACCGGGTACATGCTACAGATATTTCCGATATTATGCAACATATGCTGAAAGAGAAGATAAGACTTCAAGACCTGGAAGGAAGTGTCAGCACGGAATTACGTTCTTTTACAGATCTTAAACATCTTTTTAACCGCGGTCCTTATGACCTCATATTTTCCAACTTCGCAGGCTTAAATTGTACAGACAGGCTGCAAGACGTGTTGCGATCATTCAACGGTTTATTAAAACCCGGGGGCCTGGTGACCCTGGTCATTCTTCCTAAATTTTGCCTTTGGGAATTCAGCTTATTGTTCCGGGGAAAATTTAAAACAGCTTTTCGCCGTATGGCCGGTAAAAAAGGCACTAAAGCACATATCGAGGGAGAGTTTTTCCGTTGCTGGTATTACAACCCATCCTTTGTCAAAGGCAGCCTGGCAGGGTCTTTCACGGTTGCGAGCATTGAAGGTCTTTGTACGCTGGTGCCCCCATCTTATATCGAAAAATTTGCGGAAAAGCATCCCGGGACTTATAACTACCTGCAGAAAAAAGAAGATAAATGGAAAGACCGCTGGCCCTGGAGAAATATCGGTGATTATTATATCATCACTCTTCGAAAGAATAACTAAATGGCTCGAAATAGTCCGGCCATTTGTTTTTTAGTTGTTTCATCCTTTCGTTATACAGCCATACTGTTTTTTGCTGAAATGAATCGGGGTTTGATCTCGCGAAATGTTTACCGGTCAATAGAGACATCTCCTTTCCTTCATAATTCAACATACCCTGTTGCTCTTTCTTTTTCCAACGACGGCTCGTCAATTTCATCAGGTAATTGTCCAGCCTCTCACCAAGCCGGTTGTTAAACATCCATTCCATCATTCTTTTTACCCAAGAACGGGTGG
>DASSFT010000476.1:0-6075 GCA_035694045.1 Chitinophagaceae bacterium | reverse complement strand
ATCAATCTCCGCTTGCTAACCAGTGTTTTTTGGCGTACCATTTTATATACACGGTTGATAAGTCCTTTGGAAGTATCTGTATGAGAAATATATTCTTCCGATTTATAATAAGGAGCTATTGACTGAGCGTCCGGGACGTCTTGTGTGAACCGCAGCGTACAATTCCTGCATTCCATTACCTGGAAACTCTCGCCGCTTACAGTATGGTCTTTTGCGGTTAAAGCGATAGCAATTTCAGTGGATTTACAAACGGGACAAACTGAGTAATGGACCAGATTCTTCATAAATCAATCTTGCTGGACAATCGTGCAAAGTAATGGTAAATTGTTGATCAGTTAATTAGTTAATTGGTTAATCCGTCAATCGTTGGCCTGTCAACTGTTCAACTAATCAACTTACCTTATTTGAGCAGGGTATAAACCGAATCCGGTTTTAGAGGAGTTACAGTTTTCTGATTTCCGGCCGATGAAGGATTACAACCGTTTTGAGAAATATAGATAGAAAGAATCGTCACTAATATGATGGCAACTATTAAAACGGGGGCCCACCAAAAGCTTCTTCGTTGTTCTTCGGGATGAAGCCATTCAGACATTTCCACCGAGGTTTTTTCCTGCTCACCCACCCGCACGGTATGCACAGCTTTTTCCCTGATCATCCTGGCTGCGCTGACTGGAGGGTCAAACCGGTGATCCTTTATGGCAGGTTCAAACCTGATATCACCTGACATCCCTTTACTGAACGTGCCTACATTCGCCCAATCAACTTTATTACCTGCTAAAACCTGCTGTTTAAAATCGTAGGAAAAACTATTAAACCGAACGATCGCTTCATGATAATGAATATGAAACCGCTCTCCCAACCAATGAAACAATCTTTTGGTGGGAGTTTCGCTGCCTGTATCAAGGCTGATGGAATAAACAGGAGGACTTATTTGCCGGTGCGTGATGTCAGTCCCGGCAGGTTTTCGTTCCAACTGGATTGTACCAATACCTGGAATGCTCAATTGCCTGTGCAAAACGAGATACTCATACAAATCCTGGTACATTATCAGTTCTTTTGATCGAACGAAAATACGACACCAGCCACAAAGTTGAACCCATAAACCGGATATTGACTCCAACGTTGGTATTCCTTGTTGAAGATATTGTTGAATTGCGCCCAAACACCGAGATTCTTAGTGGCCTTAAATTCGAGCCCCGCATTGAGATCAACAGCGCCAGGCAATTTGCCGGCATCGCCATTCTTTTTCAGGTATTGGGGACCACTCCAGGCAAACAGGTCGCCTTTCAGCCAAAGATCTTTTAATATCTGTAGCCGCATAGCCGTATTTAATTCAAGGGGAAGCAAGCCCCAGGCCTTTTTATTTGTCTTTAAGCCAGTATACTGATTAAAACTGAGGTTCGCGATCAGGGAGAATTTTTCTTCCACGTTATAGCTGATCTCACCACCGAAGTTCAACACCTTCACCTGTTCTTCATTTACCACGCGGAAGGATTTGCCATCGCCAAGGGCCGATGTATCGTTAACGAACAAAGGCTGATTATTCAACTTATTGAAGGCAACCTTTACAGCATAGCTGAAATGTTCGTCCACGGAACCCTTAAAGCCGGCAAAACGTTCTTCTATCCTCGTGTTTTGCAATTTACCGGGCATCCATAACCAGGGGTTTTGTGAGGCTAAATATTGATAAGTTGTTTTCCTAAGATATCCTGTCCAGCCCACCTGGAAAGTGAACCGCTGGTCTTCCGTCCCGATGTCAGCCAGGATATTCGGGAACATTTTGAATGTTTTATTATCCCAGGAGGGACGAATACCCGCCTGCAAATTGAGCGTTGATTTTTTATACAACACCGAAGGTGAAATGTAGTACATCGTGTTATTGATAGTACCGGCGCCTTTAATCTTCGGTGACAGCCGGGTAAGATCGAAGGTCAGACCCAGTTTTACCGCGAAGTCCTTCCCGATTGATTTCTCCAGGGGAAGGTCTACCACGGTATTGCTTTCACTATTCTTGAGGGCATCGCTAAATACATCGATCCTGACTTCGGGTGAATAAAGAAGTCCGAATTCAGTTTTATTGATGTTATGAGCTCCTACCCTTGCGGAAATGGTTTGAAAGTTCTGCCTGATCGAATCGGTGGGAAAAGACAAACTCTCCGGTAAAAAGCCATACTTGTAAAGTTTTTCCGCACTCATCCCCAGGCTTGCATTCAATTCCATGTTCCTTGCTGTCTTGTAAAATCCGCTCAGTTTAACCCTTGTGCTGGCAAAGTCCTGGAATTCTTTTTTTCCCTGTGAAGCAACATATTTTGCATAGATATTGATCCCTGCGGTATTACCATCGCCAAAGGAAAAACCGGCCTGCACCAACGGCGTCCGGAGACTTCCAAATCCTGCTTTGATATAATTCTTGTTATCAAATTTTCCAATGGAGTCTACCTGCAGCGCCAGCGGCTTCAGGGATCCGGGTTGATAGGCAAGCAATAAACTGGGATTGGGTATATCATACTGCAATGCGGCCTTTGCCGTGTCCGCAGTGGGCGGCGAAGCATTGAAATTGATCTTTGCTGACTCTCTCAATACCGGCTTGAACGCAGATGTGATGTTAACTGATTTGCCCCGGGTACTATCTCTTTGTGCACTTACCGAAACGCCAATAAACACGATGCATGTGGCCGAAAGAAAAAATCTATAGATGTGCTGTCTCATTTATGGCTGTTTATTCTTGTTAATTCAAATTTATTGGCCGCTGACTTTACTATTTCTGCTTTCTTCGTCGATCACTCTTGTGAGCTTGCCCTGTGCTTCGGTTTTTAGTTCAGCGTTGATGCTATTATCCACTATACTTTGGAAAGTTGCTTTGGCGTTGAAATAATCTTTTTGTTCATAATAAATATCACCCAGCAGGATATATGATTTGGTAACCCAAAAATCATAAGACCCCGATTGCTTGATTGTCTCAAACGCCGCTTTTTCAGCTTCGGGCAATTTCCTGAGCGCAAACCAGCAATTGGCGATCTCGTACCTTGCTTCAGCGGCTAGCGCGGCTTTATTTAATTGCACGACCGTTTTGAAATTAGCGAGCGCGAGATCATATTGCCCTGCTACCTGGAACGATTTAGCGATAGCCATGTTGGCAAGCGATTTATCATCGGAACTGCTCCCTTTCGCAGCTACCAGGTCTTTACCTGTCGCAGCGGCTTCGGCCCATTTTTGCTGCTGGTACTGGCTGCGTAATAAACCACGCATGGCTTCAAGTTTGTTTTCCTGGCTGGAGGTGATCTGGTTCAACTGCCCATAGTACAGCTCCGCTTTGGGATAATTCTTCAACTCGAAAAAGTAAATACGGGCGGCCCCCAGTATTGCTCTTTCAGCGTATTGATTCGGTGCATTTGCTGCAACATCTTCGTAACCCGCCAATGCATTGTTCCAGTCCTTTTTGCTGTAACTGATGTCGCCGATATAAAAACTGGCAGCGATACTATATAAACCTTCAGGAAATTTTTGCAGGTAGCCCTGAAAGGCATTCAGGGCAGCATTCGTATTACCATTATTATATTGTCCTTCTGCCGCGGCCCAGGTCAGGGAATCCTCTGCATCCACGCTTATCGGTCTGCCTGCTTTACGCATAAACTCCGCGTACTCGTTGGGTTTACCCGCCTCCACATATATCGATTTTACATTGGCCAGCGCAGCATCGGCTTCAGGCGAATTAGAATATTGTGACAACAAGGTCTCGTATTGCTTTATCGCCTCTGTGTTATTATTAAGATTATAATAGGCATTACCGAGTTTGAGATAGGCTTGCGGCTTCAGGCTGGAATTACCGCTTCCTTTGAGAACATTGCCGAGAAAAGGTATCGCCTCATTAAAGCGTTCATCGGAAATATAAGTATTGGCGATTTCCATGTTAGCATCGGTAACCAATGATGAACTGGGAAATTTGCGATTCATTGTGGCAAGCAGGGCTATCTTATCTTTCGAACTTCTTACTCCTGTAATCATCGCATCCTGGAACGTAGCATAGTCTTCGGCCGGCCAGGAGAATTTTATGACATTATCATACATGGCCTTCGCTCTTGCATAATCCTTGTTCATGAAATAACAATCCGCCGTACGTAGGTATGCATCTTGCGTAAGTTCATTTGAATTCAGCGCAGGATTTTTAGCCAATGGCTCAAAAAAGCCAAGTGCAGCTGCATAATTTTCTTTGCGCAGGTAACAATAGCCAAGATTATACTTTACATTGGTAGGATTGGCTTCACCACTGACTGGCGAACCGGCGCTGATGTAAGCGTTATAATATTTAATGGCGTTGTCCAGGTCGTTTTTACGATAAGATAATTCACCTTTCCAGAAACTCAGCAACCCGACAATAGAACCATTATTGGGATCTTTTAACGCCTTATCAATTAAAGTCTCCGCTTCGGCCAATCTTCCGTCATTGATCAGTTCGGTAGCACGTCCATAAAGGATCCTTGGATACAATCTTTTTGCATTTGGCGTCAGGCTGCTCATGCCATCCAGTAACGAAAGGGCTTCCCGGTAATTATTGGTATTGGTAAGCACTCCAACCAATAAATCTTTTGCTTCAGTGTTATATTCTGAATTAGGATAGTCATTGAGAAAAGATTTCAAGCTGGTCAGGGACTCGTCCTGGTAACCGAGCTCATAGGAGAGTTTGGCATACTGATACCTGGAGATCTCCTGCTGTTTTTTGTCGCTACTATTAGAGGCACAGAACAAAAAAGCATTTCTCGCGTTGGATTTTTGATTCGTTTTCAGGTAAGCGTCGCCCAGCAGATACATGGCGCTCTGGCTCAGTGAATCTTCTTTCCCACTCAACTGTTTGAAGCCTTCGATAGCTTTGTTCCATTTGCCGGCCTTATAATAAGAGTAAGAAAGCTCATAGAGATCTTCGCGACGGACCTTGCCGGTTTTATTGACATAATCTTCCAGGTAAGGAAGTGCTTTGTCATATTCCTTCCTTTCAAAATAGGAGTGACCGATCATCTGTTTCATCTCCTGGTCATAGTATTGCGATTTACCGGCCTTGATCTTTGTTTCGGCATACTTCAATGCCTCGTCCTTTTTTCCCTGTATGTAATAAATCTGGGCAATATAGTAAGGGACCACGGTGGCATAGTCTTTTTCATTCTCTACAACCCGGAAGCTTTCAAGTGCCTCGGTGTACTGCCGGTCCCGGAAAGAAAGAAACCCGTAATAGTAATTTGCGTCCAGGTAATTGGGATCGTCTTTCATGGTGCGGATGGAGTTGAACAGGGGTTTGGCCTGTGCAAACTTCTGCATCGTGAAATATGAATAGCCCTGCTCAAATTTCATCTGGGCTATTTCCCGGTTACTAAGGTTGGCAATATTTGTCTGTTCAAATTGTTCGATCGCTTTTGGAAAATCCTGTTTGCGGAAATAATACTCACCCAGGTGAAAACTCATCATCTGGACCCTGGCCGTATTCTTTTCAACCCCGATATAATCAATCGCTTTTTCTTCCGCCCGGCTCTCATTTTGTTTCAGGGCACAGGCTGTCGTGTAATAACTGATCTCCTGCACGGTGATGGTGCGGTTTGCCTTATCGGTTTCCTGCACCGACTGTTGCAATTCCTTGAGTAGAGGATAGGCAAGACTGTACTGCTCTTTTTGGAAATACTCCTTGGCTTCTTTGAACTTTTCCTGCGGATCGGTATAGAATTTGGTTTGTTGGGAGAAAATAGCCGGGGTGCATAGGAGGGCTACGACGAACAGTATTTGATTCTTCATGCTGGGTGTCCTTTAACCGTTGGGGGATTAACGTCGCAAATTTCAAATTATTTCAATGGAGACCCAAACATCATTCCAAACAGATGTGGATAAGTGCACAGTTACAACTTGTTTAACAATTGGCACATTAATTTGTTAAGAAATAATGAATGAAAGCCGTGAATTTTAAATGCAAAACCAAACCCAGGAATCATGAAGAAATTACTCTACACCAGCTATTCCGAACCGGCTTTTTCAATTGGTTTGTTCCTTCTCCGCGTCGCCTGCAGCGTGATGATGATCGCACATGGATACGAC
>DASSFT010000475.1:0-7290 GCA_035694045.1 Chitinophagaceae bacterium | reverse complement strand
TTCGGCATTGAGCGGTTGTATGCAGCGGAACCGTACCTCATCCGTTTTTTCATGCAGGCCATTAATAGTTGTTACAAATACATCGGCTGCCCTTTTCCTGATTTTCTCAGCAAGCTCCCGGTAACCGAAAGCCGTATCCCCGTTTAGCATCCGGCCGGTATAGTCCATTTGTGTTTTGACAAGAAGCTTGTAGTACTTTACCGAATCATCGCGGATTTCATCAATCTGTTCGATTGTCATTTTCCCACTTACGATATTATCCAGGAAAGGAAAATATTGTTGACCACTCCTGCTTCTCGCCATTCTTGCTATAGTGCTTACAAACACATCATCTTTGATATTGCGGATACGATTGCCGAGGCGGTTATTGGCCTGGGCATAATTATATAATTGCACCGGCTCCTTTTTGGCGACCACCTTTATCAGGCTGTCGGCAAAAGGAACATCGGGATTGTCTCTTAATATCGGGAATACCTGTTCGGGGTCATGTTCACAATATTTGAATATGACAATGTTCTGGCTGGGCCGGTATCCCGGGTTCTTTTCAAAAGTTACCCGGTCGGCTTTTACTACCGACATGGCAGTCTCATAAGGCAGCACCTCAATCACATCGGTAATGGATTTGCCAGTCCTGTCTGCGTCCATACAATTGTCGTAGGCTTTTATTATTTCGGGCAGTAAAACCGGGTTTACTTTTCTGGCGGACACATTCGCCGCAAAAAACTTCAATACATTCTCGACGCCGCGGAGGTAACGTATCTTATCCTGGGGGGAAATAGAGCTGTCATTTTCGATCTTGCATTGCAGCGCATCCACTTTACTTATCAGCGTCCTTGTTAATATAAAATTGACGTCGTCATCGGTTGAAGGAGTGTACTGGTTGTCATTTTTGCCATCTGAACGCAGGATCTTTTTTTGCTCTGCATTAATGAAATCATGAAACAGTTCGCGATTTTTTGGGGGCTTGCAATCAGCCGGGCTGCCGCCGGTGTTGATATCGGAGATAAATGAAACCTGCCCTTTTGCCCAATATCCGGGTAAAAGACAAGCGGTTAACACAAGGATCTTAATCTTCGCTATCATAAGGATCGTTCTGCAAAGGTAGCAGGAATGCTGAAATATTCGCTTCCAGTCTTATATAGATGAAATTGGAGGCTGATATGCTGGCTCAGGGTTGTTAAAATAGTCCGCCTTATTAAGTATTAAGTTATTATTAAGTCTGCATGAACAAAAGAAAGCGATTTTATCGGCAATCAATTTCCAGTTAGGTTTGCCCAAAATTTCACTGCATGGATAGTAAAGCCCGCAAGGTGCTGATAGCAGATGATGAACCGGATATCCTTGAAATCCTGAAATACAATCTTTCAAAGGAAGGTTACGAGGTTTTTACTGCCAAAAATGGGGATGAAGCCCTGGAAAAGGCCCGGCGGACACAGCCCGACCTGGTCATACTGGATGTGATGATGCCACAGAAAACAGGGGTAGAAGTTTGCCAGGTACTGCGAGCGCAGCCAGCTTTTAAGGACACACTGATCATTTTTTTAACCGCTATTAATGATGAAGGGACCCAGATCAAGGGCCTGGAAACCGGTGCCGATGACTACATCAGTAAGCCAATCAGCCCCAAAGTTTTTCTAAGCCGGGTAAATGCTCTCTTCAGGAGGCTGAACAAGCCTGTCACTCAAAAACTGGAGCTGGATGGCCTTGTCATTGACCCGGAAAGATTCATTGTACAGGTAAAAGGTAGCGATGTGGTGTTGGCAAAAAAGGAATTTGAACTGCTGCATCTGCTTGCACTCAAGCCGGGCCGTGTTTTTCTCCGCAACGAAATACTCAACCAGGTATGGGGCAACGAAGTGATCGTAGGAGACCGCACTATCGACGTGCATATCCGGAAGATCCGCCAGAAACTGGGCATCGACTGCATAACCACTGTAAAAGGAGTGGGATATAAGTTCCAGTTGTAGTTGCCGGTTACGGTTACACGTAACCAGTTAACTTGCATGTATGTTCTCCATTAAAAATATTTCTCCACGCCAGCTTTCTTTTTTTACAGCGCTGGGATTGGCTGCACCGATCAGCCTGCTTATTTTAATCATTGAAAAAACCTGGCAGCCGGTCGTTATCAGTTTTGTCTTTGTATTACTGGTCGCTTATTGGCTGATCCATTTTATTCTGGAGAAATTCATTTACCGCAAGATCAAGCTTATCTACAAATTTATCTACCAGACCAAGGCTACCAAGAAAGAAGAAACCTATTACAAATACCTCCTTCCCCAGAAAAGCATAGATGAAGTAAGCAAAGATGTGGAAGAGTGGGCAGAAGAAAATAAGCAGGAGATAGAATTGTTACGCAAGAATGAACAGTTCAGGAAAGAATTTTTACAAAACCTGTCCCACGAGTTCAAGACACCTGTATTTGCGATCCAGGGTTACGTCGATACACTGCTGCAAGGGGCTCTGGAAAACCCCGAGGTAAATAAAAAGTTCCTGGAAAAAACAGCAACGAATGTTGAGCGGCTAACTAATTTGCTGAATGATCTCGACGAAATATCAAAACTGGAAAGAGGTGAGCTGACCCTTTTTAAGCAGAATTTTATTATCCAGGAGCTGGTTAAGGATGTATTTGAAAGTATTTCGATCATGACGGAACAACGGCGCATCCGCTGCGTCATAAAGAAGGGTTGCGAGTCTCCGCTAACAGTTTTTGCCGATAAGGAAAAGATTAGGCAGGTTTTGCTGAACCTGGTAGAAAATTCAACGAAGTATGGCAAGATAAATGGCACTATCACCGCCAGCATGTATAATATTGATGGCAGAACCATCCTGGTGGAAATAAGCGATGATGGCATCGGCATTCCTGAAAAAAGCCTGCCCCGGATATTCGAACGGTTTTATCGTACTGAAGAAGGCCGAAGCATTGACCTGACAGGAAGCGGTCTTGGGCTGGCTATCTGCAAACATATCATTGAAGCGCATGGACAAACCATTCATGTCCGGAGTACCGAAGATGTAGGAACGACGGTGGGGTTTACGTTGGAGAGAAGAAAGGAGCAATAAAATTGCTAAGAGCCAAGAACCATCCCGATAGCTATCGGGACCAAGAACCAAATAAATCCGAAGCAATAAATCCCAATGCCGAAAAAGGAGCATCCCGATCATTCGGATTTTTGACTTAAATATTGGTGCTTTTTTGGTTCTTGTATCTTGAGATTTGGTTCTTTAGATGGACTTCTCCCATGATCGAGATGCCTAAACAATTTTCCAACATAACATTTAAATAATTATACGTTAATGCCTAATTCATATTGGCTTTCTTTCTTTGTGAAACCGTTACACAATGAAAAACGCAGTAACCTGCTGTTTCGTCTTGTTGTTGTTCCAATTCACAGGACGTCTTTCGAAAGCAACGATCGTTAACAGCCATATCATTCCGGCCGGCAACATTTTTATCATTACGCTCGATGGATTTCGCTGGCAGGAAGTTTTTACCGGTGCTGATTCGGTTCTTATCAATGATGAAAAATATACGCCCGATGCAGCAACTATGAAATCGCTGTATTGGTCAGCCGATGCAGAAGGCAGGAGAAAAAAGCTCCTGCCTTTTTTCTGGAATGTCATCTCAACAAAAGGCCAGCTCTACGGCAACCGGTACTACTACAATAAAGTAAATGTTGCCAACCCTTACTCCAGGTCCTATCCGGGCTACAATGAAATTTTTACCGGCCACCCGGATATCAGCATTTCTTCCAACAGTAAAAAACGAAATCCCAATATCACTGTACTCGAATACCTTAACGGGAAGGAATCTTTCAAAGGCAAAGTAGCGGTCTTTACTTCCTGGGATGTTTTTCCTTATATCCTCAATGAACAAAGAAGCCATTTGGCGATCAATAGCGGTTATGAAAAAATGAATGAACAGAGTGGACAGTTGGACCTTATTCAGCAAGTGCAGGAAGAATCAGTTTATGATAAGACAGGCACCCGCCATGACCTGCTGACCTTTCTGACAGCTAAAGAATATATACGAACCCGGCAACCTAAAGTTGTCTTTATTGGGTTGGGTGAAACAGATGAAGCAGCACATGATAAGCGATACGATCTCTATCTTGAAAAAGCCTCAGAAGCCGACAGGTTGCTCGCCGAGCTATGGCATTACGTACAAACAACGCCGGGTTATAAAGACAATACAACTTTTATTATAACCACCGATCACGGGCGGGGAAGGAATGCAGGCAGTTGGGCTGATCATGGAATGTTCATTGCCGGCTCTTCGCAAACCTGGCTGGCTGTGATCGGTCCTACTATCCCACCTGCTGGTGAAATAAAACAGGAACAACAACTGTATCAAAAACAACTCGCACAAACCATAGCTGCATTGCTCGGCGAAAATTTTGAAACTACTGACCCGGTCCTCGTTTCTTCCAAATAAAAAACTCAACCTTATTTTTCCAGGGCGAGAAAGAGAGCGAGTGCGAAGGAAGAGAAAATGCCTGGGAAGCATCGCTCTTCGCACTGTTTCTCCGTACTTCTTTTCGCCCTAGGTAGGTCACAATTATTTAATGCCATGCTGCTGTTTCCCCTTCATTATTTATTCACATAATCATCACCTTCTGTTAACGGTTTAGTCACATTCGTTATTGATATTTGTAAAACCCTCTGAATGCAAAAACGAGTCATCGATGTTGTGGTCTTGTCCGATCTCCACCTCGGAACTTATGGCTGCCATGCCAGGGAGATCGTCAACTACTTAAAAAGCATTTCCCCCCGCCTATTGATCCTCAACGGAGATATCATCGACGGCTGGCAATTCAATAAAAGATACTTTCCTCCTGCTCATATGCAGGTGATCAAAGAGATTATTAGCTTACTGAGTTCTGGCACCCGGGTTATTTATATTACAGGTAACCATGACGAAATCCTCCGCCGCTACAGCGATGTAGAACTCGGCAATTTCCAGTTGACCGACAAACTCGTGATGGAATTGAATGGAAAAATGACCTGGATTTTTCACGGCGATGTATTTGACGCCAGCACACGAGGCAGCGCAAGACTGCTCGCAAAATTCGGCGGGCACGGATATGATATGCTGATCCTGCTGAACCGCTGCATCAATTGGTGCCTGCACCTGATGAAAAAAGAAAAAATGAGTTTCAGCAAAAAAATAAAGAGCGGAGTAAAGAAAGCCGTGAAATGGATCGCAGATTTTGAACAGACTGCGGCTGAACTTGCCATTGAAAAGAAATATGACTACATCATCTGCGGGCATATACACCAGCCGCAGAAAAGGATAATTGAAACTAAAAATGGCAAGGTGACTTATCTCAATAGCGGTGACTGGATAGAAAACCTTACATCGCTTGAATATGTAAACAATGAATGGAACATTTACCAATACGATGAAAAAGAATTCAACGGGGCTAAAGTAATCGACATGAATAAAAAACGCCCGGCTGTGAATGTCGTTACCAATGAAGTAGGTTTATTTATAAATAACCTGGTCGCTCATTGAAAAACCAAATCATCTATATCCATGAAAATTTTTTATGCCGTACAAGCCACCGGGAATGGCCATATCAGCCGTGCAGTAGAGCTACTCCCCCACTTGCAACGCTACGGCACCGTCGATATTTTTTTGAGCGGCAATAATGCTCATCTGCCGGTCAATGCCCCTGTCAGGTACCGTAGCAAAGGGCTAAGTCTCTATTACAATTCAACAGGTGGACTCGACTACTGGAAGATCCTTCGCGGGTTTCACCCCCTTCATTTGCGCAAAGAGATCAATGATCTGCCCGTGGAAAATTATGATCTCGTCATCAACGATTTTGAGTTCATCACAGCGGCTGCCTGCGCCAGGAAAAAAATAACTTCAATCCAGATGGGTCACCAGGCAAGTTTCCAATCAGCCCTAACGCCCAGGCCAGCTAACCGGAATATGATCGGCGAATGGATACTGAAAAATTATGCCAGGGCTACTCATTACCTGGGGCTGCATTTCAAAGCATACGATGATTTCATTTTGCCCCCGGTCATCAAGCAGGATATCCTCGATGCCGAACCGGTTGATAAAGGTCATATCACCGTTTACCTGCCTTCTTGTTCGGGTTCTTACCAGGAAAAGGTTTTTCAAACTTTCCATCACCTGCCGTTTCATATTTTTTTAAAAGAAATAAAACAAATAACCGTAAGGGGTAATCTCACCTTAATGCCGGTGGACAGGCAGCTGTTCAATAAAAGTCTTGTCGAATGTCATGGAATTATTACCGGCGGGGGTTTTGAAACGCCGGCTGAAGCGCTTTGTTTGGGAAAAAAGATCATCACCATCCCAACAAGAGGTCAGTATGAGCAACAATGCAATGCCGCCGCACTGGAACAGATGGGTGTCAAGAGTATCCGGCAAATCGATCCCTCATTTGCTGTTACATTGGAACAATGGCTTGAGTCGGGCAACACACCCCAATTGAACTACTCCAATAGTATTCCCCAATTAATTGGCCGGTTGCTCACTATTCATGAATCAGGAAAAATGCAAAACCGAAGGACCAGAGGAAGAATAAGGTACAACAACGAACCTGTTTTGTCTGCCTGAATCCGGTTTTAAATGATAACGAAAGGCCGGGACAAAAAAAATCCATCCCGCGACCTGTCCTGAGGCGGGATGGAAACTGCACGAGAATCTGATTGCAAAATAACTTGCTAACCCATTTTGCGATTCTGGGAACGACGAATCTGGAAAGAACTAGCGTAAAGGTGGAAGTCTAATATTACAGGATAATTATCTCAAAATTATCTTAGTGTTAAACGCGGCCTGCTTACTTCGGCTATTTGGCCACAGAGCGCCGCGGAGAATACGCAGAGGACCACAGAGATGGTATTAAAGTACCTAACCTCCCCCTGGAGACCTAAAAGATTTATTGGCAGGCAAACTCTGTGGCTCTCTGTGCTCCTTTGCGGCCCTCTGTGGGCTAATCTTGCCTCCTATACTTTTTGAGCTCCAATTCCGTTTACTAAATTCCGGGATACTCAATATTATCAAATCATTAATTTTTATCGTATCTTTAAGGACCTCATGAAAAAACGCTTTCCTATAGTGATTCTCTGGACGATGTTGCTGGTCTTTCCCGAAGCTAAAAGCCAGTCACTTCAAAGGGTGCATTTCGATTTTTATGGGGATACGCTACAACTTCCTTTTGAATCGGCCTCATTTGTCGATTTTACCGGACCACTTTCCGAAACTGCCATTCAATCATTTTACGAGGAGGCGAACAAGAGTCATTTCGAACCTGTAAT
>DASSFT010000474.1:0-6508 GCA_035694045.1 Chitinophagaceae bacterium | reverse complement strand
ACCGCAAGCCCAACTATTTCCGCGGCCGTGTGACCGATAACGCTAATAATGCCCTGCCTTTCGCCAATATTACCAATACAAAAGACAATGTCGGAACCTATAGTGATGCGCAGGGTTATTTTACATTGGTCTCTCCTGATTCGGTGATGAACGTCCAGGTTAAATCAGTTGGATTCGAAAATAATAATGTGCAACTGCGGAATTATGTTGCCGACAACCGTATACTGATGCAGGAAGATAAAAGTGTTGCCATGGACACCCTCGACAAAGTAAAACGCAACATCGCCAGCCGGCGCAAGAATACGATGGTGCTCGAAGAACCGGAGCCGGAAGATGGCTGGGACTCGTACGGCTCCTATGTAGCCAACAACGTGAATATCCCTGAAAGTTTTGAAAAGAAAAAGACCGGTAGCATTGAAGAAAATACCGTCGAAGTATCGTTTGAAGTAACCAAAGAAGGAAATCCTGTAAATTTTAAAGTGGAAAAATCCCTTTGCGACCAGTGCGACAAAGAAGCAGTCCGTCTCATCAAAGAAGGTCCAAAGTGGAAACGCAAAACCAGGAAATCAAAAAAAATCACTATCTCGGTTCCGTTCAGATAGAGAGTGGGAAACAGAGCGAAGAGCGAGGAAAAAGAAATCGCAATAAATATCGCTCTTCACTCTCCTTCTCCGCACTTCCCTGAGCGGTAGCGAAGGGAAATTGGTAAATCACCGCTCTCCATACTGTTCCTCCGCACTTCTTACCTACCTTCGCCATTCCTAAATTATGTTTGCTATGAAGAAATTACTGTTTTCAATCGCCTCTCTCATTATCTTCCTTATTGCTGACGCACAAATTAAAACCCCGGCCCCCAGTCCTCCGCAACTCATTAAGCAGGATTTTGGCCTATCCTCTATTGAATTGTCGTATTCACGTCCGGGAATCAAAGGCCGCAAGATATTCGGCGACCTGGTCCCCTATAACAAGGTTTGGCGCACCGGTGCCAATAACGCCACTACCATCACTTTTGGGGATGATGTGATCATTGATGGCACAAACATCCCGGCAGGTAAATATGGCCTGCTGACCATCCCCGACAAGAAAAGCTGGATCATCATTATCAGCAAACAAACGGATGTGACAAATCCATCTGCTTACAAAAAGGAAAGTGATGTAGCAAGGATACCTGTCGCCGTAAAGAAATTAAAGGACCCAGTCGAAACATTTACCATGCAGTTCGCCAATGTAAAAAACACAAGTTGCGAGTTGCACCTGATGTGGGATAAGTCAGCGGCTGTGCTTCCTATCAAAACAGAAATAGATTCCAAGATCATGGCCAGCATCGATGAAGCGATGAAAAAGGATAAACCGCCTTATTACCAGGCAGCAGTTTATTACATGGAAAACAACAAAGATCTCGTCAAAGCCCTGGATTGGTTCAACAAAGCTGCAGAGGCAGATCCAAAAGCTTATTGGGTGCAACACCAATGGGCAAATTGCCTGGCCAAACTCGGTAAGAAAGCGGAAGCAAAAGCGACTGCCCAGCGATCAAAGGAACTGGCAATTGCAGCAAACAATGATGACTATGTTCGTCTAAATGACAAGTTACTGGCAGAATTAAATAATTAATAATTTTTGATGTTGGAGAAACCCCGTAGCTATTGCGCGGGGTTTTGTTTTTTTATGAAAAGCTTATTCAGCAGAATGGCGAAGAGGATCACCCCGAAAGCACCAATAGGATTCAGCCAAAGGAAACCCAAACCGATCAGTTTCATCTTTGATAAAACATAAATAACCAGCACTACGATCTCCGTCAGCAAGGCAGAATAAAACACCACGGTGCCGTTGACTATCTTTTTGAAAAAGAAAGCGAGCAGGAAGACACCCAATATTGACCCATAAAATAAGGAACCCAGTTCATTCACGGTTTCAATAAGACTATTACCCAGGTTGTAGGTATACATGGCCACTACGATACAAAAGATTCCCCAGATCAGTGTGTACCGCCGGGAAAGGCGATATTCATCTTCGCTACTCTCCTTGTTTTTCGCAAAGCGGCGATGAAAATCTACCATGCTGCAGGAAGCCAATGAATTGATAGCAGCGGCGATACTACCCCAGGAGGCCAAAAAGATTATAGCGATCAGTAAACCCACCAACCCCGCCGGGAGATTATCCACCACAAAACGGAGAAAGATATAATTGGTATCGCTGGTGTCGGTATTTGGCAGGGCTTTATTCAACACTTTTCTATATTCCTTGCGCAATGAATCGCGTACTTCATTCGTGGACCGGATATTTTGTTCCAGGCTGGCCGTTGCAGCAATATCGCCGCTTTTTTTAAGCCTGTTATACTCCAGTTGCCAACCGGGAATAGCATTTTCCGTGCTGACATAGGCTTGTTCGATCTTTTCCAACTCAGGTTTATAAGAAGTGGCATGCGCTTTCGTCATCAACGCTTCATTGAAAAAAACGGGTGCCTTTGTAAACTGGTAGAAAGCAAAGACCAGCGTACCGATCAGCAGGATCAGGAATTGCATTGGCACCTTTACAAATCCGTTCATCAGTAATCCCATACGGCTTTCTTTTACTGACCGCGCAGTAAGATATCTTCCTACCTGGCTTTGGTCAGCCCCGAAATAGGAAAGTGCCAGGAAGAAGCCTCCGATGATGCCGCTAAACAGGTTATACTTGTCGCTCCAGTCAAACCTTCCTGTCTTCTCAAAACCGGTTGTTATAACATTCAACTTGCCCAGTTTGCCACTTACTTCCAGGGCATCATTAAATCCAACTCCGGCTGGTAACATTCTTACCACCATATAAGCGGCAAGAAACATCCCGATAAAAATGATGACCAATTGCAATTGCTGAGTGTAAGCCACTGCCTTGGCACCGCCGCTCATCGTGTAGATGATCAGGAGTCCGCCCATGAACAAATTGGTCCAGTAAATATTCCATCCAAGCAAAGAAGACAATATGATCGATGGAGCAAAAACGCTAATGCCGGTAGACACACCACGTTGTAACAGGAATAATAGCGAGGTAAGGCTTCGTGTTTTTCCATCAAACCTGTTCTCCAGGTACTCGTAGGCTGTGTATACTTTCAACCGGCTGAAAATAGGAACGAAGAAAATACAGATGACCACCATTGCCAGCGGTAAGCCAAAATAATATTGAACAAACCGCATGCCGTCGGTATACGCTTGTCCCGGGGCGGATAAAAACGTGATGGCGCTGGCCTGAGTGCCCATAATACTCAGCAGTACCAGGCCCCATGACATGCTGTTGTTGCTGAGAAAATAACCCTCAAGGTTACGGGAGGTTCGGCCTTTGTATAAACCGTAAACAATAATGACAAGCAGTGTGATGACCAGTATTATCCAATCAAGCTGGCTCATGCAAATCGTTTGGTAAATAATGAAAATAAAATGATCAGCAGGATAAGGAATAATATAACCAACGCATACCAGTAGTACCAGCTTTTAAAAAATGGCGCTTTATCGTTATCCTGCATCTGCATTTAATTGTTATCTACGGGTGGAACGCATCCAACCGAGGGCAACAATGGTCCCGCCGATGATCAAACCCAGCAGGATACCGAGTCGTACCCTCTTTATCAATAAACCGACAACCAGTCCAAGAATTATAGCGACAATAAAAGCCATATCGCCTCGTTTGGCATCGGGTTTTCTCTGTGTACTCATTAGAAACTCGTTAAATCAAATTTAAGCTCAATAGCTTTAGAGTCTTCTCAAGTCTCCCCTTTAGGGGAGATTTAGTGGGGTTCAAAAGCCTTTCTTCCTGTTCAATGCAATAATATTTGCCAGCAAACGATAGGCTCCCGGCACACCGGCAGGCAATTCCCGGAAAAAAACGATCCCGGTATAGACAAATACACCCTTTCCATACTTCGCAATGATCAGGCTGCCCTCTTCTGGTTTTTCACCGGGATCATTCATGGCGATCACGGTTTCGTATTTTGCAGTATCCCATTGCACAGCATGATAGATGCTTCTTTCCTGTATCCACCCTTTGAAATCATCTTGCGTAATCTTATTAGGAAAATTAAAAACCGGATGGTTGGGTTTCAAGAGCGTTACCGGCGCGTTTTCATCGGTTATCCGGTTTAAACGACCGATATTAAAATTGTATGGCGACATTTTAGCCCTTACCGGCCCGATATTGTTACTGGTGTTGTATTGCACGATCAAATTGCCCCCATCATTCACATATTTCATCAGCTTGTCGTAGTACTTGTTCATCCATTCGTTCGTATTATAAGCCCGCACCCCGGTAATGATCGCATCAAACTGCTGCAGGTTATTTCTCGAAAGTTCTTTATCGGTCAAAAGCGTGACTTCGTATCCCATCTGCTCCAGGGCTTCTGGCACCTTGTCCCCTGCACCGATTATGTACCCGATCTTCTTGTTGTAGGTCTTTAAGGTATAGTTGACTATTTTAACTGCTGCCGGCTTGAAATAGGTCACCGTTGGGATATGATCATATCGAATACTTCTTATATCCATCAGCATAGCCCCTGTCAATTTATTAAAAAATGTGTCGGAGATTTCGATGATATGATGTTCGATATCCACGATACCGTTGGTTGTACCCGGATTAGTAACCGGGTCGATATCCATACTTATCTCTTTAGTATTTATTCCTCCCTTGGCCAACATAAAGGAATCGGTCCTGGGACCTCGCATTCGCGACCCCGAAACTACTATCGGGTTGTTTGGTTTATAAGACGTAAAAATTTTCTGGTAATGGCCGCCAAAAGGTTGAATATCCAACTCGGGATCGATTTTCAAAGTGTATGGGGGGATGACTACGAGTGGCCAGTAAATCTCGCCTTTGACGGGGTCGGTGAACTTGTATTTGACAGCTCTCGCAAAGTGAAAATCCTGTCCTTCGATATTGACCCCAACATCTACTGTATAGGCCGGGTCCACATCCGCCTGGCCAATCTTTTGCTGATCATTTACATTAAAATAACCTTCTTCCATTCTGTTCATCAACCAATAGGGTTGGGTGACCGGTTTTGAAGAAGGAACCAATAACGTCTTACTGAAAAAAATATTCTTGTTCTTTAAAAGCGGTTGGTTAAACAATGAGTCGAAAGCGTCGATGGTTACTTTTTTGAGTTGTGCATTTACACCGAGACGATTATTCAACACAAAATTCATCCGGACAGAATCAGTTTGCACCGCGTATTGCTCAGTGGTCGTTATGTCGATGAATAACCCGCTACACTGTTCGATTAATTGCAGGGTTTCTTTCATCTTCTGATTCTTCCAATAACCATCTGGAAGTAAATTGATCGCTTTATACATTCTCACCAGGCCAGGGACAGATTTTTCAGGATGCAATAAATCAAAAGAAGAGGAAAGGCTGTCGACGATTTTTTCTATTGCTTCTCCCCCAGTGACCCTTCGCCAGCTAAGATCTACTCCGTCTAAGATGTCGCCGTCCGGTGCAGATCCTCCTGTCGTCCTGAAATACTCCAGTGCTTCACCCCTCGATCCGGCAGAACCAAATCCCTGGCTTTTGTGATTGCTGCGGCTGATAGCTGCAATCTCTCCATAACTTTTTCCCAACAAAGGATTATAACCGCCGACATCAAACTTGAATTGATTGTCACCGGTAAGATTGACATTTCCAAAATTGAAAGAATTGAAAAGAATTCGTTTGGCCTGCCAGGGTTGCACGTATTTTAATTGTTCTGGGAAACGGGTGGGATCTGCAGCCGCGGTAAATGCTTCATTCGCTAAAATTGCAGAGGCTGTATGATGACCATGGCCTCCTTCTCCTGTCGTCGGGAACCGGGTGATGATCACATCAGGTTGAAATTTCCTGATCACCCATACTACATCGCTTAATATTTTTTCTTTGTCCCATTTTGTAAATGTTTCCGCCGGGCTTTTTGAATACCCAAAATCGAATGCCCTTGTAAAAAATTGCTCCCCTCCATCCACTCTTCTTGCAGCCATTAATTCCTGGGTTCTTATCAACCCCAATTCAACTCCCTGTTCATCGCCGATCAGGTTTTGACCGCCATCCCCTCTTGTCATAGACAGGTAACCGGCACGGACCATCCTGTCCTTGGCGAAATAAGCGATCAGCCTTGTGTTTTCATCATCGGGGTGGGCCGCTACATACAATACCGATCCCAGTACATTAAGTTTCCGGATAGCCAGGTACATGTCAGCGGATGTCCATGCCGGGGGCGATTGCGAAAAAGCCGAGGGAATAAACAACAAGGCATAAACAGCAACCAGGAAAATCTTTCGCATGCATGAAATTATTAGGCGAATATAGCGGCAATTTGGGAAGCTATTAAAACCATTCATAAAAGGGCCCAAATGTTAAAAAGGGCTTAACATTTGGAGATGATCCCAAACTGTTAAACCCTGAATTATGAATACGTGTCCCGATAGCCATCGGGAGGTCAGTGGTGAGAGTCAGAAGTCAAATGGACCTAGTTTTTTGACTTTGAATCGTTGTCCTTACCATTTCCGTTTACTTT
>DASSFT010000473.1:0-4241 GCA_035694045.1 Chitinophagaceae bacterium | reverse complement strand
GTAACGGGACTAATATAATCTTGGAGGTTTGCCTTTATTCTCTACAACATTCCGTACAAATCCTTCCCATTTTGCCAGTATTTGACTCCATTCAACAGAGGCGAGATATTGATCGACTTTACCATCTAATTTGAATTCAGGCAGGTAAGTGCCAATAATACCTTTCTCCAGCACACCATCCGCAATAACCCCTTCTTCCCGGATTATTAAAACAGGAAGGCCGATTTGAAAGGCCATCGCCGGCTCGATATGCGCGTAAGGACTGGTGATCCATTTTTTTACTATTGGTGCTGAAACGCCGCCGTTGTCCGATTCGGACTTAACAGCTCCTTTTTCAATATATGTCCGTCTAAACGCCACGGTGATGATGCCATTGCATTCAAGCATCAGCCGCCGGATCGCCGTTAGCGGCTCTTCCATATCATAGTCGGTAACTCCAAGAGTCCTTGCTTGGATGCCTCTTTCATCCAGCATCTTTTCCAACTTTGTAATAAAGCGGTCTTGCTTTTTCAGATGCGGTTTCGGATAGCTTAGGAAGATCGGGATCTTGTAGCTCATACAATACTTTTAAAAATTAAATAAACCGGCGGATACTGGTATTTGCTAATCTTTGCCTAAATGTGCGAGGAGTACGTTATTAGCGGTCGGACAGCTAAGTTGTAGATGGAAGCGCTTTGGTGACCCTATCCAAGCTATGAAAAAAATTCTAAATGTCAAAAAAGAGACCCGTTGCAACTTTCTACAGCGGGTAACTGTCATATCAACGGGAAAACATTAAAAAAATGAAAAAAATATTTACGGTATTGACGCTGGGATTAGCTCTTTCATCTTTCAAGGCAAAAAATGCCGAACCTGATTCCTGGAAAATAACCTGGAATAAGAAAGTCATTTTGCAAACCAGTAAAAGCGATGAGTCAGCCAATACCCGAAAAATAAAATCCGGCGATCTTAAGAAAAACTACACGCTCGACATCTCCTATAAAGAGTCTGATCCAAAAAAAGAGAAAGAATGGATACGCTCCTTTATGATCTTCGATGAAAAAGATGCTGAGCTTCTACGAAAAGATAGCACCCGCCAGGCAAAGATCAGCGCGGCTGAACTGAAAAAACTGTTTGCTGCTAACAAGAAACTGAAGATTTACACCATTGCAATCCCATCAGACCCGGAGATGGCTGCAAGAGTGCGGGTGCGGCGAGTACATTTATGTACGCTACAGCTTCAGTAATCTGCTTACTGCAAATTAGATAGTGTACGATTCTCATCTTGCGTAAAGGTTCTCGCCATCCCGCAATTGTGCGGGATGGCGACGCAGCGGATTTAATGCATTCGGACTTTCGTTGCGACGTGGCGTGAAATAAATTGTAAAACAGGACACTTACCAAAATTCTCCTTAATTACCCGAATACCCTCATTTATGTACATTGCATCATTGATAGCATAGATGCAGCGGCATATCATTTATATCATCAACCCGATCTCGGGAGCCAGGGCCAAAAAGGACCTCCAATCATTCATTGGGCAAAAAACTAAAGAAAAGAATATTCCTTTCGACATATTTCCCTCGGTAGCCAGCGGGGATTATTCTTTTTTACATTCCATCATTAAGGAAAATAAAACTACCGATGTGGTTATTGCCGGCGGCGATGGCACCGTGAGCCAGGTGGTAGGCAGCCTGATGGATCATGATCTCAAGTTCGGCATCATTCCCTGCGGATCGGGCAATGGGCTAGCTTATGCCGCCAAGATCCTCAAACAACCCGCGAAAGCATTGGAAATCGTTTTCCGGGATCATGCTTCTCTTGTCGACGGATTCTATATCAACGACCATTTTTCCTGCATGCTCTGCGGGCTGGGGTTTGATGCCAAGGTGGCACACGATTTTGCACAACAGCCTAAAAGAGGATTGGTCACTTACATAAAAATGGTCTTTAAAAATTATTTCTCTGCTGGCGTTTACCCGTTTGAGATACAATTGGCCAATCAATCATTCAAGACAGATGCTTATTTTATCAGCATAGCTAACAGCAACCAGTTCGGTAACAATTTCACCATTGCGCCAAAAGCCAGTCTTAGCGATGGCTTATTGGATGTCGTTATTGTCACCGACCAGAATAAATTAAGCCTCTTGTTGCAAACGCTGAATCAACTGAGAGCAGGTAATCCTTTGCAAACGGGCAGTATCGTTGCTGGCAAAAAAGGAGTGATCTATTTTCAAACAAACAGGCTGTCAATAGTCAATCCAACCGCAGCTCCACTGCACATCGATGGTGATCCCGCCGAAACGGCTGAAAGATTCAAAATAGAAATAAAGAAAAAATGTTTCCGCCTACTGCAACCTTAATCATTTACTTTCCATAAACAAGCTGCAAAAGCTGCTCAAAACTTTTTGTATTGGCGAGAGATTTTATGGAATGTACCACATCGTTCCTTTCACGCTTGCTTAAATGGAAGTTTAGCGTGGCTTTATTTTCTTCCTTATCTGCTGCATACTCAAACAGCACCTTGTGCACTATTGCACCGCTATGCCTTGTATAGTAGCTAAGCATATCGTTTTGAAAATATTCCATCATCTTGAACCAGTTGTGCTGCAAAAGCAGAAAGGGCTTGGTGACATGATCACTTATATCATCGGATATATAGGGAGAATCCCAGCCACCAGGACTGCGGTCTCTTATCTGCATAAGCAAAACTCCGCTGGTGTTTTCTTTTATCCAGTCTTCGAAGGTTTCCAGGAATCTGAGTGTCGTTTCTTCACCGTAGTTGTCGCGCAATCCCGCATCCATCACGTCAATTACTGGGTTACTGGGCAGCCATACATTAGGCAACACCACGGGAAAAGTGGCATTCATTCTTAGGGCCGTCAGCAAACGGAGATTATAAGGGTCCTGGTTCTTGAAGAATGCGCCAAAGTCCACGGCGTCCGGATCCATCGGAGGCATCCGGGTAGTGTCCTGCCAGCCTTGCATCATAAAGCTTATCGGCTGGGTGCTGATGATCATCTTCCGGCTGTCTCTTGTGACTACGGAATTGAAGAACATCAACGGGATGTTTGCAGCGTTTTCATCTTCCCTGTAATCACCGATCTTCTTATCGAGCAACCCATTTGTATTGCGGTTCAGTTTTTCTTCGAATGCATAGCCACGATCTTTTACATACACATAATTCCCAATCCTGAATTTCTGCGCTGGCGCGATCATATCCCTGGCTACAAACGAAGAAAACACAGGATTTAAAAGATCGCCGGAAATATCATCAATATATTGCGGGTCCTGTAGACGGATATTTTTTCCTTTTTGTTTTTGTAAATACAACTCGCGGAAATAAGAGGCGCCGATCATTCCACCTGAAGCGCCGTTTACGAGAAATATTTTTTTCATGATATCCCCATTAGTGATGCTATCCAGGTATTGCAACACGCTCATGGTAAACGTGGCGCTTCGATGACCGCCACCACTGGTATTTATGACGACCAGGACCGGTTTGGCGGTATCCTGTTTTTGTTTCCATCGCTCAAGGATGGCTATCATATTCCGTTTATCGGCATCTGTTTTTTCTTTTGTACATAATTGAGAGAGGCCCTCCTTTGTATACAGTGGTCGTTCATTCTTGTTTGAATAATTCAGACCATATGCTTTATTGCGGGGATCGATCAGGTCTACCTGGTACAGGAAATTTAATGTCAGCACAAGCAGGATGAGATAGGGAATGCTCCAGCTTTGCAGGAAATAAGAAAAAGCCCCTGCCACGCCGATAAGAATAGAAAAGAAAATAGTGATACTGGCGGCAGCGGGTATCTGGAAAACAGGTTTTTCCAGGAAAAACCCGATCATGACCAGGAATAGAAATGCTGCGAATACGCAAATGATCGCTGCGAAATGATGCCGTTTAAAAAGAGAATCGATAAACTCTGCTGTATAATGCTGTACATTTCTTGTACGGCGAAGCCTGAATGGCGTTTCAAAATACCAGTCCGCTTTTACAAGACTTGCCCCTTCATAAACGTCACGGGGTGGCCGGAGATGAGTGATATATTCTTTGGGTTCATTGATCACCGGCATCATTTGCCGAAGAATGGAACGGTCGGCCCGGAAGAAATAAATGAACGATATGGCCAGTACAAAGATCAATCCACTGAGAAACCCGCCCGCCAGGAACATGAAATCGGTGGTCGTGATGAGCTCTTTGTAATGGTCAAACTGGTAAGCATTAAAAAAATAGAAGACCAGGAACACAAGCGGGA
>DASSFT010000472.1:0-8070 GCA_035694045.1 Chitinophagaceae bacterium | reverse complement strand
TTTGCGGTCCACACCTTTGTCAAGCAGCTTTACTTTCAGATCGTGATAGTACATCTGCATTGCACCTATCGCAACAAACTCATTGCCTTTTACCCGCATGGTCAGCGTATCCAGGAAGCCCGATTCAAGTTTCGCGGAAACCATCGGGATGAGCACCGGGTTCAGGACTTTTGCATTTGCGGGTTTCATATCGGCAGACAATAAAAATCCTGCCAACGAATCGGTATAAGATTCTTTAAGGTTCAAGGCGATCCCAATGGTGTCTAACAACCGCCCTTTTGCCTGCAGTTCCAGACTATCATGTCCTGAAATCCTGTAGTTGGTTACGGGAAACATTTTTCCCTGTATCCTGTTTACAGACACAACACCCGGCAGGTTTGTTTTTTCATTCACCTCTGTGTATTCAACACTCGTCTGATTAAGATAGGCCGTATCAACTGAAAGATGAACCGGTATTTTTTTCAGCAGGTTCACTGGCAATGGCTTTATGATATTTCCCTTTTCCGGTTTTCTTTTGTCCCGGTATATTGTCACGAAGATATCGCTCATGTTTACAGTACCTGCATCGATCACCGTGTCCGTCAAATACCTGTCAATATCAAATGGGCCTGCGCTTATCTGTCCTGTCCGGACGGTTGAATAATCCACCTGGTATTGATGATTGGCTATAAAGCTGTCTCTTTCGGCTATTGGGTGATAGCCAAATGAATCCAGCGACAAAATTTTGGATGTCTTATCATAACTCAGGTTATTCCAGTCAAAATGATTAATCGTATTATTAAACTGGCCCGATAGTTCATGCAGGCGAAACGCCTTGTTTTCCTTTATTGTCTGCCGGGGATTCATGAAAGAAGCCGAACGTATGGCCAGGTCGGTAAGTCTTGCCGAACTGATCTCCAATCGCCCGGCATGTTTCCCGATATTATCGAATGAGAGATCCTTTACATCTAACTCGGCCAACAATCCATTCCAGGTCCATTCATTAGTTGTAGATGGTTCAAGGTTAAATCCCCTGATCCGGGTCCGGATGCTACCACGACCCGTTTCAATAGTTTTATTGCCGGCTGTTACGGACAGGTTGTTGACAACAAGCGAAAACTCATCGGCCCTGATCTGTTCTGGATCTTTATTGAAATTAAACCCGGCAAGTTCAATACCGTTGTTCACCTGGTCTTTACCATGCCATTCCACGCGGAAAGTGTCGTCGCCGGAACGGGCCAGTAATATTTCAGGCTGCCGGATCGACAATGCTCCAATGGAAACGCCGGGAAGGTTCGCGGGTTGATTAACGGCAGCTACACCATGCCGAATTTGTTTGATTTCAATAGTTGGTTTAACGAGGCTTACTTTGTCAGCGCTTATCTTATTATTAATGATCGAATTCAGATCAGCTTCAAAACCGGCTGAGGGAACTGTAATGGTTATCGAGTCGGCAGGAGTGGATTTTTTGAAAAAAATAGCTTGCATTTCCGAATGCCGGTGATCAGCGAATGCAAACTTGTCGATCTTCAACGTTGAATTGGTGTTGCTGAATGAAAAATTGTTGCCGGTCGTTTGCAGGTTTATGATTTGAGGTTTGCCCGGGACTTTCAGCGAGAACTTATCTGCAGAAACCGTTTCTAAAAACGCGCCCAGTTCCTGGCCATTTGACGAAATAGAAAGTTTTGTATTGTTCCCGGCAATATTCGTTATCATTATTTTTTTTCCTGTGTTGCCTTTATTCGGGGGCAACCCTGCAACCTTTATTTCCGCTTGTTCCCACTTCACTCCGTCGATCTCCGAAAGGTTTGAGTTATCATCAATCATCATTCGGTTAATCGCAACATTCCTGGCGTTGATCAGCAGGTGTTTTTCCTTGCTGGTTACTTTGACTGAACCGGCCACCAGCTTCCCGGTTTCACCAAAGAAGTTGACATTTTGCATGTCCATAGAAATATCTTTTGTCTTCAGCGAACCTTTCTCAAATCTTAGTTGCCTGACTGATCGCTGCAATCCCTGGGCGCGACGCGATTTAAGGAGCTGGCCACTCAGCAGAGACATGTCTGCGTTTTCGAGTTTTAGTTGGGTCCCTCCTTTAAAATGTACATTGATTTGCCCGTGAGTCATATCCAGGTTCTCCAACTGAATGATCTTTCCGATGCCGGCCAGCGTTTGAAAAATGTCCTGCTTCTGCTTCTTTAGAACAGAATAATTTATGATGGGACGATAAAGAGTGGCGCGGTCAGCGGCCAGGTTTCCTTCAAACACAAGATCATCCCAGGACAATCCCTTTAATACAAATTGAGGCATGCTGAAACTGTTTACCACCGTTTCGCCATCCATTTGACGGAAGGAAAAATTGCTGAGATAAACGCTGTTATTGATAAAAAGAATACTGTCGAATTGCATTACATAGGTGCTGTCGCGCAGGAAATTCTCATAGTTACGGATGGCCATCGCGAAGCTTTTGACTGATACATGCCGTGGCGCATTTTTCTCAATGCTCAGGCCCTGCATTTCGAAATTGTTATGATCGGAAGTAAATGAGCTCGGTCTTCCTTCCCGCATCGTAGTTATGTCAAATGAGCTATTGCTCACTACTACGAAGGCCAACCGGAGATCTCCTGTTAATTGTTGGATCAATTCATCCAGGCGTGGCGGCGCTTGTTTTTTACCTCCTTTTTTATCCAATTCCACATCCAACCGGAACTGTGGGTTCACACAATACACGGAATCCGCCTTGATCACTTCTTTTTGATAGAGGGTGTCAAAATCGATATTGGTCAGGCGCAGCTTGTCAAAAAATACACTAAAAGAAGTCCGGGTGCTATCGCCTTTGATAGCAGAGATGGTACAACTGTCGAAGAGTACCATCTTATCCAGGATATTGATATGAAAACGACTAAAGCTGAGTCGGTGTCTTCCATCGGCAAACAGTATGTCCTGGTCGTGGGTGTTCAGGGCCACGTTATCACTGAAAAGGATTTTCGTCCTGCCTGTTTCGCTACTGCTATCCACCTGCAGGTTGTCAAGATGAAAATTGATATGGGTGATCGTTACAGGCAACTGTTCTTTCTTGATCCGGTTGATCAGGGTAAATCTTCCATCCGTGATCTGGAAGCGGTTTACCTGTAATAGTTTCAGGGCATCCTGGATGGAGTTATATATTTTTCCCATTTCATGCGGAAGAGACACTTCCTTGAGATTGCTGGTATCCGCTCTTTTTGTCGAATGCAGGCGCGTAACTTCTATATCCGGGTTTGTCAGGCTCAGTGAATCGATCAGTAACTTCTTTTCAAGGATCAGCGGCAGGAGCTCCTTGAGTGTTATGTTGATCTTTTCTACTCCAAATCGATAACCGGTGCCTGCTGCTACGCTGTCCGTTGAATAAAATACGGCGTGCCGGAGCTGCATGTTATTATTCAGGTAATCGAATTTAAATTTTTTGACCTTCAGTTTTAGCTTGCCGTTTGATTTTGATGCTACGAGATCTTCCAGGAGTTGCTCCGCATGGTTGATGAACCAGAAATGAAAACCAAGGAACAGCACGATCAGTGTACCGAAGGTATATGCGGATATCTTCAGGAATTTGCGTTTGGCGGGACTGATCAGCAAGGGCGGAGAAAATTTAATCCTCAATTTACTACAAATACTGCAGGCAACGAAGACTGAAACGGGTATATGTTATTTTTTAACGATCGGTGTGTGACGATTGTTGAAGTGAAGGGGAAACGGTACCCCTTCTTAGTTGAGATTGGACTCAGGTTCCCCAAACCGGCTCTTTAACAAATCATCAAGATGATCTGCCCAGAAAGCGACATCATTGATAAGGGCAACAAATTCGGTGTAATCCATTCCTTCAATATCGCGCTCACCGATTGCATACATATACCCCCGGTCTGCTACGGTGCCAATCTTGACACCCATGTTGCGCGAATTAACCTCCAGCGCTATCTGATAAAGCTCCTGTCGCCTCGGGAGATCCAGAGGTATTGGATATATGGGCGAAAAACAGCGAAGGAAGGTCCTCTCTGAATTATCAGTTATTTCATACGAAGAAAAAAACAACTCAAGCGTGGTTGAACCCTTTTCAAAATACCAGGCGTTGTTATCGGGACTATAGGCCGTTTCGCCGTCGACTCCGGCTTCTGTACAGAGCTGTTTGATATAAGCTTTCACCGTTTCGACCGTTGTCATAGCAATAAGTTTGGTAGCGACGATAAAGTCAGTTTACAGGTGATCCGTTTGTAACCTTTTCATCGGGGTTGATAAATTTGAGCTTGCCATCTTTGTCTTCGGCCATTAAGATCATACCATTGCTTTCAATCCCTTTCATTTTGCGCGGTGCAAGATTGGCCACCACAACCACCTGTTTGCCGATAATAGCATCGGGATTAAAATGTAAAGCGATGCCTGAGACAATCGTTCTTTTTTCAAACCCGAGATCGACTTCCAGTTTCAACAGCTTGTCCGCCTTGGCCACTTTTTCGGCGGCAATGATAGTCCCGGTTTTAAAATCAAGCCTGGCAAAATCATCATATTGTATGACTGGCTTAACGCCTGGAGCGGAAGGCTCAGCACCCTTTGTATCCTGTGTATTATTTTCTGTACCTGTCATCGATTTTTTTAAACCCGCTTTTAATTTCTCAACCTGTGCCGTTATCTCTCCGTCATCTATTTTCCGGAACAGCAATTTAGGCTCTCTCAGGCTATAACCTACACTCAACAGTTTCAGTTTGCCCGCATTTTCCCAATCCAGTATCTTATCCACCACCTTCATCAAATGCAGCATTGATGTAGCCGTATTTGGCAAAAACGGGTTAACAAGAATTGCAAGGTTTGCAGTTAACTGCAAACAAAGATGAATACAATTATCTACGTTCTTTTGAGCACCAGATAAGGAAGATTCGCCCAAAATCCCCCCTTCGGGGGGTGGGGGGGCCTGGGGGGCCTTCCAGGGTTCTTTCTTCTGCATGTATTGATTGCCTTTCCGTGAAAGATCAATCACTTCAAACAGCGCCTCCCTGAATTTGAACCCTTCGAGCAGGCCTTCAATCCTGGCCTTTGCATTTTTTATATCCTCTATCAATGTACGATCATTATCATCCATCACATCTTCGTGCAGCTTGGGCACTTTGCCATGACAGAGCTTATGCATCAACACCCAGGTCCTGTTTACAAAGTTGCCAAAAATGGAAACCAGCTCATTATTGACGGCATCCTGGAAACCTTTCCAGGTAAATTCACTGTCTTTTGTTTCGGGAGCGATCTGTGTTAAATAATAGCGAAGCATATCAACACATTGCCCGCCACCATTTTCTTTTTTGACAAAATCATTGATATAATCCCTCATGTCCACTTTCCAGTTGCGGCTGGTGCTCATCTTGTCGCCTTCGAGGTTCAGGAATTCATTAGCAGGAACATTATCCGGTAAAATATTACCATGTAATTTCAGCATGACGGGAAAGATGATACAATGGAAAACGATATTATCCTTGCCTACAAAATGGACAAGTTTTGTTTCCTTATCGTACCAGTAAGGCTCCCATTCTTTTTTATTATCAATGGCCCATTGTTTTGTCGCGCTGATATACCCGATCGGAGCGTCGAACCAAACATACAACACCTTGGCCCCCCCACCCCCCGAGGGGGGGATAGGAGAGTCTGATAGTTTGGACTTTCTTTCTTCTAATTTGAGAAGAATCGCGTTTACTACATTGTCAGTGTCGTTTAACACTTGGTCATTAGTGAAACGAATTACCTCGAAACCGAACCGGTTTAATTCGATAGTGCGCTCTTCATCGCTAATTTGATTTTCGGGCAATTGATGAATCAGCCCGTCAATTTCTATTACTAACTTTTCAGCAAGCGCAATAAAATCGGCGATGTAATTGTTGATGATGTGTTGCCTCCGGAATTTATATCCTCCAATTTTTTTCCCTCGCAAAATTTGCCACAAAGCGTTCTCCGCTTCGGTCGGCTTGCTCCGATGTTGTTCTACAAATGTTTTGAGTAAGCTATAAGTCATGGGATCTGCTGTCCGATAGCCATAAGCACTCTTCGAATTATAGAGTTCCTCATCCACCCCCTCGGGGGGCAGGGGGGCCGGGACCGGAACTTTCACACCCCAGTCGAGATCTCTTGTAACGGCTCTCGATTGCAATCCTCCATCTATCCAGCTTCGGCATTGCCCGACAACTGTTGCTCGCCAATCATCTTTGTGTTGTTTTAGTATCCATTCGCGAAGAAATTCTTCATGCTTACCCAATGGCAGATACCAGTGCGTGGTTTTTTTCTTTATGGGTGGTTTACCGCTTAGCGTGCTAACCGGATTGATCAAC
Source organism: Chitinophagaceae bacterium (assembly GCA_035694045.1). Classification (GTDB taxonomy): domain Bacteria; phylum Bacteroidota; class Bacteroidia; order Chitinophagales; family Chitinophagaceae; genus VBAT01. The sequence goes on along the minus strand of DASSFT010000472.1, from coordinate 1,750 downwards.
TCGTCGGGGCTTAATGTTCTCCCGCAATTCTCACATTGATCCCCGTAGGCGCGGTCACTGCCGCAGTTAGGGCAGATCCCTTTTATATAACGATCGGCCAAAAAGGTCTTGGCCTCCTCATCATAATATTGCTCGCTTTCCTTTGTTTCCAGGTCACCCCGATCATTGAGATAGGTAAAAAATTCCTGGGCTGTTTCATGATGGATCGGTTCACTGGTACGATGATAGATATCGAAGCTCATGGACAGGTCTTTAAAATCCTGTTTCATCGCTTCGTGGTATTTGTCAATAATGGCGCGAGGAGTTGTTCCTTCTTTTGCTGCCTGGATGGGAATAGCGGTGCCGTGTTCATCGCTGCCGCATACAAAGACCACATCTCTTTTTTGGGCGCGCAGGTAACGTACATATATATCTGCCGGTATATAGGCGCCTGCCAGGTGGCCAACGTGCTTCAGTCCATTGGCATAGGGCAGAGCGGAAGTGACTAAATATCGCTTTGGATTCGTCATATTGCTGCTTCGTCAAAATTTAAGCAGCAAAAATAGCTAAAGAAAAACAACCGGGGGATAGCAATGGTCAAGTTTGAGGTTTATTTTATCCCGCCTATTTGACGGGATAAAGATTAACACCCTGATTTTCGCCGCGTCGTTTCGTCGTCGCGCGAGTATTGATGATCATTCATCCATCGTACCCACCTCCTGTTTAAATGCGGTAGGAGTTGTGGGTTCAAAAACCAGGTCATTCTCCAGCTCTCCTATTGTCTCATTCCTGAATTTATTTTGACTTTTTACATAGTCAATACTGCAGTTGATCATAATGCTTTTTACCCAACCCATTAATTTACCCTCTTCCTTATAATTTTGAATATGCCTAAATACTCTTAGCATGGCATTATTAAAGATCATTCCTGCTCCATCCATATCGCCGGCATAGCGATAGCAGATTTTTATCATATCCGGATAGCAATGTTTGTAAAGTTGCTCCTGGTAAGGGAGCTCGCCCCGCCTGCATCCCTGCAGGATTATATCTTGTGGACTGGCCAACGAAACTGGTTGCATTAAGACCTCTCTCATCTTATATAATAACTGCTGTTCAGACAAAGAAGGTTGGGTGAATTTGATTTTTTTTTTACAGGGAAAACGCCACGTAAGCATCCGCGGATTTTGTGCCCAGTTTTCCGCCCCCGCATGCAATTACGATATATTGCTTCCCCCCGATACTATAAACCGAGGGTGTAGCAAAGCCAGGAGCAGGAAGATCTGTCTCCCACAATAATTTGCCTGTTCGTTTATTAAAAGCCCTGAATTTCCCGTCACGACTTGCGGCAATGAACAACAGGCCCCCGGCAGTTACCACCGGTCCGCCATAGTTTTCCGTCCCGGTTGCAGGTATTCCTTTTGCCTTTAGTTCAGGATATTCTCCCAAAGGAATTTTCCAAACTGTTTCGGCCTTATTCAGATCAATGGCATTGAGCGTGCCCCAGGGCGGGGCTATGGCCGGGTAGCGTTCTTTCGTCAGGAATTTATTATAGCCGGTACCCGTATAAGGTATATTATAGTATTCATCTTCTTTTCTCAGGGGTGCAATAAATTTTTCCTTCTGTTCTTTTTTATTGTCAGTGATAAAAGAGGCTACGGCCTTCCTTTCACTTTCGCTTAGCTGGGTCATGGCCGGCATCATCCTTCTGCCGGTCATAATGAGTTCGATCACCTGCTGTTCACTGTATTTTTTATTTATATCCTTCAACGGG
>DASSFT010000471.1:0-2848 GCA_035694045.1 Chitinophagaceae bacterium | reverse complement strand
AATGTGCCTACAACTACCGTTACATGGTTGCTACGCTTGCGAACGCGGTATCCACGACCCTGTGGTGCCGGGCGCATACGCTTTAAGGTTCTGGCTCCGTCAACCTGGATTGATTTTACGATCAGTTGTGTTTCATCGCCACCTTCATTCTTTTGCTTCCAGTTGTTAATGGCGCTTAAAACCAGTTTGCGCAGCGGAACTGCCGGGTGTTTCGGGTTAAACTCCAATTCGGCCAATACTTTCTCTACTTTTTGACCACGGATAAGATCAGCAAGCAATCTCATTTTACGTGGCGATGTAGGATAATTGTTCAAAGTCGCGCCGAAATATGACTTCCTTTGCTCCTTCCTGGCGTCTGCCGCTATTTTTTTTCTGGATCCCATTTTATTCTAAGTTTTGAGTGATGACTGATGAGTTGGCGTCTTCAGACTGCCGACTATCGCCTCACGACTAATTATGCTGCTTCTATTTTCTTACTTGAGTGTCCTTTGAACTGGCGGGTTGGTGCAAACTCACCAAGCTTATGCCCGACCATGAACTCCGTTACATACACCGGTATAAATTTATTCCCGTTATGTACAGCCAAAGTGTGACCTACAAAATCAGGAGTAATCGTTGAACGGCGGCTCCAGGTTTTAATAACACTCTTTTTGTTTTTGCCTTCATTGATAGCCAGGATCTTTTTTTCAAGATGAGAGGCTACATAAGGACCTTTTTTAATCGAACGTGCCATTGCTTCGCTTTGCTCGCAATGACGGCTTTATATTTACCGGGCATTGCGATTTGTTTATTAAAATAAATTAGCTCTGTGCTGCCAGTTTAGTACCTGTCTTGCGCTGAATGATCAGCTTATCACTTCCCTTTCCTCTGGTTCTTGTCTTCAGACCTCTTGAGTACTGGGCATTCCTGCTTCTTGGCTGACCACCTGAAGCCTTACCTTCACCACCACCCATCGGGTGATCCACGGGGTTCATCGCCACACCACGGTTTCTCGGCTTGATACCTTTCCACCTGTTGCGTCCTGCTTTACCCATGCTCTGCAAACTATGATCGCTGTTGCTAACCACACCTACCGTAGCATAGCAATTGATCAATACTTTTCTCAATTCGCCGGAAGGCATTTTTAATACGGCATATTTTTCTTCCTTGTTGGTCAACTGGGCAGAAGAGCCTGCGCTGCGTGCCAGTTTACCACCCTGACCGGGTTGCATTTCAATATTGTGCACATTGGTACCGAGTGGCATATGTTTTAACTGCAATGCATTCCCGATTTCCGGAGCTACATTATTGCCGCTTTCCACCGTAGCGCCAACCTGCAAACCTTGTGGTGCTATGATATATCTCTTCTCTCCATCAGTATATTCAATCAACGCGATGAATGCTGTACGGTTTGGATCATATTCAACAGACAATACTTTAGCAGCAATGTCTTTTTTGTTTCTTTTGAAATCAACGATACGGTACTTCTTCTTGTGACCACCGCCGCGATAACGCATTGTCAGGTGACCGGAAGAGTTACGGCCTCCCGTTCTCTTGATGGGTTCTACCAGAGTATGCTCAGGTACATTAGTAGTAACCTCCGCATACGCGTTACCGATTCTCCATCTGGTTCCCGCTGTTACCGGTTTAAATTTTTTTAATGCCATTGTTTAGTTTCAAAATTTTTTTCTATTCCAACACTTCGCGGCGGTTGATTGCCATTAGTTATCTGTAGTTTCAAACCACAGATATGATTAAATATTAGCGTACAGATCAATGCTGTCACCCTCTGCCACGGTCACATAAGCTTTTTTGTAAGAAGGCTTGCGGCCTGATATTACTCCGGCTTTTGTGTACCTTGATTTGTTTTTCCCCGGAGACACGACTGTGTTCACGTTCGTCACGCTTACACCGTAAAAAGTTTCAACTGCTTTTTTGATCTCCAGTTTGTTTGCTTTCTTAGCAACTTTAAAAGCATAGCGGCGGAGTTTATCCTGCTGCGCATTTGCTTTTTCGGTTAACACCGGCTTTATTAATACTTCAGAAAGTTTCATCTTTAATTTATTTTATTACTGGGCGATGGGTGCTTCGCGTTCATCGCTCTTCTTCGAAACATTATTTATTAAGCCTCTTTCAGATCCTCGTTCAACTGGTTAACTGCTGCCTCCGTCAATACCACCAGGTTTGAGTTCACGATATCGTACGTGTTCATATCGTGAAACTGGTATCCCAACACATTCGGAAGATTCCGGTAAGCAAGGAACAGGTTATCATTCTTTTCGTTTGAATCCCCGGTTAAGAATAAAACTTTCTTATCGTCGGCCTTCAGGTTCTTCAGTATTTCGGCGAACTCTTTCGTTTTCGGTTTATCCAGGGTGATATCTTCTACCACTACCAGGCTTTTTTCCTGCACCTTATAAGACAGGGCAGAAAATTTCGCCAATGCCTTTTCATTACGGTTCAATTTGATATCGTAAGCGTGAGGCTTGGGCCCGAAGATGGTACCACCCCCTTTATACAAAGGGTTGCGGATATTTCCTTTACGGCTTCCGCCTGTACCTTTCTGGCGATGAAGTTTGCGGCTGGCCCCTTGCACCTCGGCGCGGGTCTTTACTTTGTGTGTACCCTGGCGCTGGGCAGCGAGATATTGTTTTACGGCGAGATAAACAACGTGGTTGTTTGGCTCGATACCAAATATCTCTTCAGGCAATTCAACCGTTCTGCCGGTTTTCTTTCCTTTTATATTTAAAACTTCAACTTGCATCTTTCTTTATTTTTTCATCGGCAACCTATAAGGTTTTAAAAACCTTATAGGTTGCCGATATTTTTTATTTCTGAATCAAAACAATTGAACCGTTAAACCCCGGGA
>DASSFT010000470.1:0-8759 GCA_035694045.1 Chitinophagaceae bacterium | reverse complement strand
GTCGCGAGTCGCTGAATTTGTGTGAAGAGCGAATAATTTTTGAATAGTAAATCAGCAGTTATGAAAAGACTGTTAATTAGTTTATCAGGAATACTGATCTCGCTGGCAGCAATGGCGCAATCAAAAAAAAACGACACGTTGGCGATCCTGATCATTGACAGGATGACTGATGTGATCGGGGATCTTGAATCATGCAGCTTCAAACTGGTTGCAGCACATGATGTTCCTGATCCGAAAAACGGGATGATAAAATACTTCGAAGATTATGATGTGTACATGAGTGGTCCCGATAAGCTGCTGATCAATGCGCATCGGCATAGCGGTCATTCAACACTGATGTACAATGGTACCCAGGTAGCTTATTATTCCTTTGATGAAAATAATTACGGGGTCTTGCCAGCGCCTGACAACATCATAAAGATGATTGATAGCTTAAGCGATATGTATGATATTGATTTTCCCGCTGCCGATTTTTTCTATCCTGCTTTTACCGATGATCTGCTACAGCAATCGGATTCTCTCCGTTACCTCGGTATGGAGCGGATTGGGGCGAAAGAATATTTTCATGTAATAGCCTATACCAGGGAAATGACCGCCCAGTTCTGGATAAACAACGATGCTTATAATTTACCTGCCCGGTTTTCCATTACTTATAAAAATAAACCGGGTAGCCCGCAATACCTGGCCTTGTTCTCCGACTGGCAGATCAATCCACAGTTGCCCGCCGGGATGTTTGATTTCTTACCACCTCCAAATGCGGCACAGGTCAGGATCCTTTCGAAAAAAGATAAATAAACCAATTAAACTTCCAGGTATGAAATCATTAAAATATAATCCTGGTCTTTTTTTCATAGTAGTCTTTATGCTCGCCCTCTTTCAACAGGCCGGTGCTCAAAGAATGGGCCATGGAGCCTCACGCGGTGGCGGTGGTGGTGGGCGCATGGGCGGAGGTGGCGGTGGCGTTCAACGATCCGGCGGCGGTGGCGGTGGCGGTTTTAACCGTCCCAGTGGCGGCGGCGGCAACCGCTCCATCAATGGAGGAAGTGTAAAATCTCCTGACAGGGATATCCGCACCAACAACAGGAATAATAATAACGATAGAACAAATATTAACAACCGAAACGATAACAGCCGTAACGTCAACAACCGGAACAATAATAATTCGCGAAACAGTAATAACAGGATCAATACTGGCGATGTCAATATTAATATTAACAACAGCCATAATGTCAACAACACGGTTGTAAGAAGGAACAATGTCGCTAGCTACGGAAGACCTCCTTATGCCTGGGGTGGCCGACGATACTACGGGTACCGTCCATATTATTATCACCCTTTCCATCCATTTTATTGGGGTCCTGCCTGGCACCCCTGGGGTTTTTTTGTAGCAGCCCTTGCAACAACAGCTATCGTGGTTGCCGTCGCGGACGCATCGTATCACTATGACCAGGGTGTATGGTACTCGCAGGCAAGCGGAGGTTATACAGTAGTTGCAGCGCCAGTGGGGGGAACGGTTACCACCATTCCCAGCGCCGCGCAACCGGTGGTGGTGAACAATACCACAACCAATAACTATTATTATGGTGGCGCTTACTATGAAAAAAGCGGGAGCCAGTATAAAGTGGTAGCTCCGCCGGCTGGTGCCGTCGTCGACGGTTTGCCAGAAGGAGGTGAAGAAGTGAAGGTCGGGGACCAGACCTACGTAAAAGTTGGCGAGACCTATTATCAACCTATAAAAGCGGACGGTAAGGATAAGTACGAAGTAGTACAGGTAGAAAACGAAAATTAATCACTCATAGATAGATTGCTGTAATGTCCTCAATGCGTTTTGAACAGGTGAAGATGGCAAAAGCAACGGGGTTTATATATTTATTGTGCCTGGCTCAACATAAGGTGAATTGCCAGGAACTGGAGCCGAGGGCTTATGCCGCTTTACCCAAAGACCTGAATGCAATTGTATTCGCCTATGGATTATCGAAAGGGAATGTCCTTAATGATCCTTCACGCCCTATAAAAGATTTATCTATTACGGTAAACAACTTCGGCGCCGGGTATCTCCACACATTTGAGCTTGGCGGCAAGCTTGCCCGTGTACAGGTAATCCTTCCTTTTGTTCTTTTAGCCGGCCATGCAGAATTGAATGGAAGAGATACAAGTGTGTCCCGCGGAGGTTTTGGCGATGCAAGGATACGGTTCGGCATTAACCTTACAGGCACTGCTGCGCTGGGCAAAAGGGAATTTGCGCAGTATACGCAAAAAACAATAATAGGCGTCAGCTTCATAATGACTGTGCCTACCGGACTATATCTGAAAGAAAAGCTTATCAATATTGGGAGCAATCGCTGGGCATTTAAGCCTGAAATAGGAGTATCCAAACGGATCAAAAGAGTATATGTGGAAGCTTATGGAGGTGTTTGGTTTTATACGACCAATCGGGAATACCTGGGTGATAATACGCTCGGGCAAAAACCAGTCTTCAGTTTACAGGCCCATGCTTCGTATTATTTCAAAAACAGGATGATGGTAAGCTTCAATACTACCTGGTTCAATGGAGGAACAACAAGTATCAACGACAGGTCTGCAGGCGACTTGCTCGACAACTGGAGAGTGGGTGCTACCTGGGCATTTCCCATTGCAAAACAGCAAACAATAAAACTGCAGTTCCATGTTGGCGCCTACACCAGGACAGGTTATGATTACAACGTTATCGTATTGGGCTATCAATATCTTTTTTAAACTGATGATGAATGATTTTTTATTACCATAAAATGAATTGGAACAACAATTACAAAAATTTACTGATCATGAAAAAATACTTACTGTACAGTTTTTTATTGGTAGCGGTATTATTTGCGTACACAGCCGCCTGTGCGCAGAAAAAAAATACGATGACAACTGAAGAAATGGCCGACAAGCTAACCAGTTGGATGAAAGCCAACCTGCAACTGAGCGATAACCAGGTCGGGCAGGTGCAATCCATCAATCTTAAGTATGCAAATAAAATGATGGAATTACAAAATGACGGCACATCGAACAAGAAACAAAAAATGCGAGCCCTGAAAGCCGACTCAGATGCAAAAGACCAGGAATTGAAAAGAGTGCTTACAGCCGACCAGTTCCAGGAATGGCTGTCAAAAAAAGATGAGGTAAAAAAGGCATTAAAGGAAAAAATAAAAGAGAAACAAAGCAGCTCTTATTGATCGCTTTGCTTTGATACAGGTATGAAAAAGCTGACAACCTTTGTACTGGCAGCACTTATTTATCATTCCGCATCGTCACAAATCATAATAGCCGTATTATTTGGTGACAAACTGAATACAGGTAAGCTTGAATTCGGAATCGTCGTCAGCCCCTCCCTGACCACCATTTCGAATATCGACTGCAAACTCCGGAATGGATTCAACCTCGGTATCTACTTTAACATACGGCCCGATAAAAAATTCTTTATTCATGCCGAAGGAATAGCCAAGGGATCGTATGGTGCAAAAGGGATCATCCCCTACCCTACCGGCAGCGACACACTCGATAATCTTTTTGCAGAAGGATCGGTAGAAAGAAAGATCAAAACCTTTAGCCTGCCTATTCTTTGCCGCTATGCCATCAGCCCGAAATTTTTTGCTGAAGCCGGTATACAGGCCGATATGATGCTGGGAGCTAAAGATATTTTCAACTCAGAAATAAACGGGAATGATCTCGATTATACCGTTAAAATAAATGACCAGGTCGCTTTACTGGATTTCGGTTTAACAGGAGGGCTTTTCTATAAGTTCAGGAAGGACAAAAGAAGCATGGGAGCAGGCATCCGGTATTTCCAGGGTCTCACTGATATACTTACTACCACCAATGGAACACAAACGAACGCTGCCTGGCAGCTGATTGTGACCATTCCTATTGGTGCAGGCAAAGCACCTCAAAACGGAACGAAGAAATAGCAACGATCAAAGAATCTGGAATGAAAGGAATGAAAAAACACATGGTGGGTCTTTGTATCGGGCTGCTATGCTGTTGTGTTTTATTAGGTCAACAGGAAAAAAAACGTATCTCATTAAAAGATTCACTGGATGGCGCCTTCGACGTAAGCGATTATGTGATTGATGCAAATGGATTCGTTCCGATTCCATATATTATCACAGAACCTGCCTTGGGTGGATTTGGTGGAGCGCTTATTCCTGTCTTTATCAAAAAAAGGCCTCCCTATCTTGATTCAGTGAAGGGAAAATGGGTCAGGACCCCGGTGGCACCGGATGTAACAGGGGGCATCGGCCTCTATACTGTAAATAATACATGGGGCCTGGTGGGCTTTCGTGCAGGCACGCTAGTCAAAAGCCGCATCAAGTACAGGATCGGCGGTGGATATGTAAACCTGAATATGTCTTTTTACAAAACGTTTGACCAGTTGGGCGAAAAAGAAATGAAATTCAATCTCAAACTCGTCCCACTATTTCTGCAGGCAACCAAACGTATCCGCTTTTCAAACTGGTATGCCGGTTTTAAATATCTTTTCCTGAAATCCAAAGTACACTACGTAGGAAGTACCCTGTTAGACAGCCTGGCAAAACCCCTGGAGACTGAACGAGCCATCAGCCAGTTGGGTGCGATCGTAGAACTAGACAACCGTGACAATATTTTTACCCCGGATAAAGGAATAAAATTTCATGTCGAGGCTGTTTGTTCCGATAATGTCCTGGGAAGTGATTATGACTATTGGTTAATGAACTATTTTATGTTTTGGTACAGGCCGCTCTCCCGGAAACTGGTTGGCGGGTTGCGAATTGACGGGCAGCAGGCTTTCAGTGACCCTCCCTTCTATATGCTTCCATTTATTAGCATGCGTGGTGTACCGGCTGCGCGCTATCAGGGGAATGCTACCCTTTTGTCAGAAGGCGAACTAAGATGGGATGTTGTAAAACGATGGAGCGCCGTGTTTTTTGGCGGCGCAGGTAAAGCTTTCGACGGATGGAGTGCATTGAATGATGCGGACTGGGTATGGAGTTACGGTACAGGTTTCCGTTATTTACTCGCACGAAAATTCAAACTGAGGGTAGGGATCGATCTGGCTCATGGCCCGGGCACCTGGGCCTACTATATTGTGTTTGGAAGTAATTGGGTGAAATAAAAATTAAAATACTTCATTCAATCCGCAAAAGATCCCGGTAGCCCCATACTTTCCCATAGCAAAATCAAGACATAAAGCCGAGCGGCTATGTTTATCAAACAGGATCCTCAATCCTACTCCTGCTGCCGGTTCCCAGTATTCGAATACTTTTTTATATAGATCATCAGACGCTGTTTGGAAATTAAAGAACGCTACGCCGCTTAGAAATTTGTTTCTCGTTATCGGGAATCGGTATTCTGTCTCGAAACAGGCATATGAGGGACCTTTGAAACGGCCAAAAGTGTAACCTCTTCCACTACGGGTATAGGTGTCATGAGCAGTTCCCGGCATTTCAAGATATGGGATCCTGCCGCTTAGTTTATAAGATGCCCATTGCCAGAATGCGAGTACATGCTCGGGATTGCGTTTACTCAGGCTAATGTATTCCCGGAAATCATACATGAGTTGTACAGCATGCTTTGTGCTTGCCATCCACGTTTCATTGAAACGTATATTAATGTCTGCATAAATACCACGATAAGCCCTGACAGGATGTTCACGGGTATTATACTGGAATGCTATGAGGAAACCGTTTGCCGAGTAGCTACTGGAGTCAAACTCGTTCCGGCGGCTGTATCGCTGGTGAGGAGTACTTAAACCATCCAATTGCTTTTTGTCATTAATGTCGGTATAAATATCAAAGTCTACCCCGGCCCCGATATAAAAATCCCCGGCGATCTTGCGATAGGCTTTTTCAAACAGCCGGATAAACTGGTATTTGATCGGGAAGGAACTGTCGCCGTTCCTGGTCGGCATATCATTAAAATTGAAACCGGTGATGACCCGCCCCAAACCCGTGCCGATACCATAATCTACAATGCCCATCTTCGACAGTTGCCAGTCTCCCTGCCAGTTCCATTTGTTTCCCGGCGTAAACATATTATGACGGGCTCGAAACGTGAGAATGTTTTTTGTACTATATGAAGCCGATAAATTGAAAATAGAATAGATGGTATTTGCAGGGAGGCCGAATTGCTTACCGGCCATAAGGTTCGCGCCGATATTGAAGCCAAAACTCGGATTATAACCCAGTATCGGCAATAAGGTAACGGATGCTTTATTGTGTGGTTTTTTTTCAGCCGGACCTTTTTTGAAGATCTGACGAATTATGTCATTCATGTCTTTTTGTTTGCTTAGATCCTGGTTCACGACTAAGGTATCCTGGGCCGATACACTGGCACCGGGATAACTACTGAACACCAGGACTGCCAGGAAGAAAACTATTGAACCCAGTTTTCTTTTTTTAGATGACACAGACATAAACCTGTTCTCCTTTATAGCTATTCATGCTTTCCCCTCTTAAGAAAATAAAGACTGAGCGAAATCAACAAGATGCCACCGGGTATAATCAGCACCTGGATGTCTATCGGCTCGCCATTGATCTTTTTACCCGCGAGGCCGGTTAGAAATGCAATGACCAATGTCGTCAGTATAGCCTCCCACAGTATGACCTTTAGCTCCATAAAATTTTTTATCCTCAACCAATTGGGAAGGTTCACTGGGAAGCCCTTGGCGGGGTCAATGAACAATAACATGACACCCAGTGCGAGAACAAAAAAAACGATCGCGATCAGGAACAGGTCAACCACGGAGAGCAGGCCGATCGCCATGACTTTTCCAAGATGTTCCGTGTCCATGTAGTCGGTATCGATAACCACTTTTACGAGATCGTAAGCTCCCAGTGCGGTCAGCACGATCCCTGACACCAGCACCAGCACAGCAATTACACCGATGAATATCTTAAGCGTTCCAAAAATATTTTTCATAAACACAGCAGGCAGGACCCGCCTTATAATTAGACACTTTTGACGCTGTTTTCTGCCACTCTGACCGGGAATGGCCGGATGAAAACCCGCTGGTTATCATACTCGTTCGTTTACTTTTTCAACAAATTTTGACTCTCCAGTTGTTTTATAAGACTGGACATGTAGGATTCGCTGAATTTCTTTATAGAAGCCGGATCGAGCACCTTCGACTGTACCGACCACATTAGTTCCGTCGAAGCGACATCGTACAGGTTGCTTGTTATGACATAGTTCTTATCATCGGTAAAATATCCGGGGGTAGAAACGCTCGGCGCCCATCGGCTATAGTAGCCGCTGTAATAGTAAGCATAAGGTTGTACAGAATAGGTTGTGGTCCCGGGTGTATAACCTACTTCTTCCTCTTTTCGCAATAAAGAGGCGACAAAAAGCGCATCACAACCACTTTCCTTTACTTTTTGAACGATCGAATCCTTCTCCGGCATCTTTGGGTTCTCCAGCGAAGGAGGGAGAACTTCACTACTCTTGACCACCATGCGGCCTTTGGACGAGGCGGCCGTAGCCAGGTCGTTTTCCAGTTGTAGCCTTACTTGTATATCTGCGGTCATCACAACAATGAATATGCTATCATATGACTTACCCTGCATTTTCTCTTTATTCACCCATACTCCTGTTGTTTCTTTTGCGGATTTTTTCGGGGATGAACAGTGTAATAGTAGTAAGACAATGCCCGTTATTAGTACTGTATATCTTTTTTTCATAAACCTTAATTTGATATTTTCGATGATTCCTGTTTCTATTTTTATTTATTGAATTCCCAACCGACGCTAAACACCATGACATAATCTATTTCATTGCCAGCAATCGCCGGCTGGTTATCGTAATTAAAATTCAGGCTCAGCTTTAGATAGAGATCGAGTGGCAGATCATACTTTGTGTCAAGTAAAAAATCAATACGCCATCTCCCCGATTCAGTGAGGCTTGGATAAGCTGTGACCGTATTATTCAGGCTGAGGTCACCGATATCGAAAAGATTTAACCCCGAAGACGCAAATGCTTCGAGGCTGTTCCTGCTCCCTTTTTCATTGGTAAAACTTTCATTGTTAAACGATAATCCCCCTCCCAGGGCCCAGTACATTTTATTTGTCCGGAAAATGAAATGACCAGCACCCAGTTTTCCAGTCGTTCTTAGATTAAGCGCCTGTTCGGTATTGGAAAGAAAATCTACCGACCCGGCAAGAAACCAACTTTTCTGGAGGAAATATTTTACCGACAACCCACCTTCGGTTCTTTTTGTTTGGTCTACACTATCTTGTTTAGATCGTAGGTCGTTATAGTAGATATCGGCCTGCCATTTATTACCCATATACCCGAACGTAGTCCTTGCACTGAATTCGCGGAGGTTATTTGCTTTTGTAATATTCACTCCAAGATCGATCGTAGCATAGGTGCGGCCCCAGAACCTGGACTTTATCCCTTTGAGATAAACGATGGCGTCCATCGACGTCTCCATTTTTTGACCAGCGAGAGAAGTAATGAAGATTGTATCGCCTCCACCCGACCAGACCGATCCATTGATAATTTGTCCGTCCTGTAACGAGATCAGGAAACTGGTTTTTGAATAGACTGATCTTATTCCCGACCATTCTACCGTAAAATCCTTTTTTGAATAAGGAGTCTCGATGGTCAGCACACCATTAGTCATGGATTTTATTTCGCCGACCATGACATCATTATTTTTTAATACCAGGGAATCCGTCTGGGAATAGGCCTTAGCGATACAGCTGCACCAGAGCAGCGCTGTGATGAATGGTTTTCTATGGCTCAATGCGGTTGAGGGG
>DASSFT010000469.1:0-2800 GCA_035694045.1 Chitinophagaceae bacterium | reverse complement strand
ATGTGCTGGAGCATGTGCATGACCTGGAAGGCTATGTTCATCAATTGAGAAATATGTTGAGGAAAACCGGAAAGTTATTTATAGCTGTACCCAATTATACATCGCAGGATGCGAGAACCTACGGGGAAAATTGGGCTGCCTATGATGTCCCCAGGCATCTTTATCATTTTTCACCGGCCTCGATGCAGTTATTGATGGAAAAAAATGGATTGAAAATATTGCTGTGTAAGCCGATGTGGTATGATAGTTTTTATGTTTCTCTATTAAGTAGCAAATACAAAAACGGAAAGACGAACTGGCCTGGGGCTGCCTGGACAGGGTTGCGTTCCAACCTGAAAGCAGTTGGCGACGTGAAAAAATGCAGTTCTGTGATTTATGTGATTGCGAAGGAAGAGATCGTGAGAGGTGAGACGTGAGACGTAAGAGGTGAGATACCGGTGCGCATTACTGTCCGCGAGTATCAAACTCACCACTCATTACTCACCATTCACCACTTTCTACTGCTGTATAACCTGGCCGCCGCCACTAGTTTGTATATTTTTAACAGCAGGGCTGCCTTTGTAATAAACGCGGCTCCCGCCCGTGGCTTCCAGGAATAACCTGTCCGACACCTTCACTTTTGCTTCAGATCCCCCGGAGACACTAAGATCTACTTCAGTTGATGCCAGGTTATATGCTTCCAGTTTACCTGCACCCGAAATGTTTCCGTATAAACTTTCCGTTGTACCATTTATGGTCAGTTCTGAAGCTCCTGATATTTCAATTTGGGTATTAACTCCCGTTCCGTTCACCAGGCATTTAGCTGCGCCGGATAAAACTGTTCTCACCACATTTGGCACAGTGTTAAAACCGTTGATTGTTCCCGCGGCCGCCCCGGATAAATTCAATTGGACCAGCATGGGAAGAGTAATCGTTATATCAACTCTTGGCCGGTTGCTTTGGTAGTGATTGTATTCAATATCAAGAATATTATTGGCCACGCCCCAGTCGATGTCATTGACGGAATTTGAGGGCCCTTTTGCCTTTACAGAAAAACCGGTTCCGCGTGTGACGGTAACATTGAATCTTTCACCGGCATATACCTTGTTAAAGCCCGTGATGTTGATATCCTTTTCAATAACCGGTGAATTATCGGTGTTTTTCCTGCAACAGAAGGTAAGAAGAAGCAGGGATGGCAGGAGCACCCAGTTCCTCAGTTGGTTAAGGTTACTTTTCATAATAGGAGGTTTAATGGTTCAAATGATTCGGAGCAAAATTATCGGTGTTCTTTTTCACGAATGGTTCCGAATAGGATGAAAGGCAAACGATGTTAAAAAAATTTAAGCATTAACCCTTAAGAACGCTTGTTAGCAATCGATCGACTGATTTTTTTAATATCGTCGGTTGTTGTTTAAATTGAGACAGTTAAATCAACATTATGACCCAACCAACCCGTCGCCGGTTCATTACCGATACTGGCAAAGCTGCTATGGCCGGAACGCTTATCTTAGCCGCCAACTCACAACAAACCGAAATGAAAGACATTTTTGTCCATCATGTTTATTTCTGGCTTAAGAATGCCGGGAACAAAGAAGACCTTGATAAGCTAGTAGCCGGATTAAAAAAGCTCTCTGCTGTCAAGACCATTAAACAATTTCATATCGGAAAGCCTGCCGGTACTAAACGTGATGTCATCGAAACATCCTACGCCGTTTCATGGTTGGTGTTTTTTGCAAATGGGACCGACCAGGCGAGTTATCAAACCGATCCCATTCACCTGAAGTTTGTAGAAGACTGCTCTTCGCTCTGGCAAAAAGTGGTTGTTTACGATTCGGTTAATATCTAGTTCAAACACTAAGATCCAAGAGACAAGAGCCAATCCCGACAACTGGCGGGACACAAATCCTAATATTTAAGCAGGAGCATCTGGATCATTATGATTTGATTTTTGAGGTTTGGATCTTATTTGGTTCTTGTGATTTGGTTCTTGGTTCTTTTTTTTATGGCCGGTTGTTAAAACCGGCTGGCTATTATTAATTTTCATTTCTATTAAATCACCAGGATGAACAAGCTTTTCCTTTTTATTTTTTCAATGGGCATGATCGATGCATATGGTCAAACTCCAAGAATGGATTTTGAAAACTACAACCCACCGTCGACGCTTGTCGTTCCCGAACATAAGTTGGCGAAAGCTAAATTCCCATTTATAGACGTACATAATCACCAGGACAATATGCCGGATATGGACCTTGGAACATTGATCACTGATATGGATAAACTGAACATGAAGGTGTTGGTAAACCTGACCGGCCGTAATGGCGAGGGGTTGAAAAGATCGATTAAGAATATCAAGGATCATTTTCCAAAGCGGTTTATCGTTTTTGCCAATATTAATTTTAATGGCGTAGGTAACACGGGATGGACCGAGAATGCTGTAAAGCAACTGGAAGATGATGTAAAGAACGGGGCCAATGGTTTGAAGATATTCAAGAACCTCGGTTTCTCCGTGAGGGATAATACCGGTAAGAGGGTAACTATCGACGATCCACGGCTTGACCCGATCTGGAAAAAAGCCGGGGAGTTGAAAATACCGGTGATCATCCATACTGCAGATCCGAAATCATTCTGGTCGCCGATGGATTCTTTGAATGAACGATGGCTCGAATTGGCAACCCATCCAGGCAGGAAAAGAAGCAATACGGAACCTGCTCCCTGGGATACATTAATAGCCGAGCAGCATCGCATGTTTAAGAAGCACCCCGGTACCACTTTTATCGCTGCACATTTTGGGTGGTATCCCAATGACCTCGGGAAACTGGGA